>NZ_CADEAU010000231.1 GCF_902825405.1 Micromonospora maritima
GAGTGACTGGAGTTCAGACGTGTGCTCTTCCGATCTGGGCGCTGGCCGGCGGCGGCGTCGGACCGGACGACGTCGGCTACGTCAACGCGCACGGCACCGGCACGAAGCTCGGTGACGTCGCCGAGACGACCGCGCTGGCCGAGGTGTTCGGCGTCGGCGGGGTGCCGGTCAGCTCCACCAAGGCGCTCACCGGGCACCTGCTCGGCGCGTCCGGGGTGCTGGAGGCCGCGGTCACCGCGCTGGCGCTCGGGCGCGGCCTGCTGCCGCCCACCTACCACCTGGACGACCCGGACCCGGAGTGCGAGGCGGACCACGTCCGTGCCGTGCCCCGGCCCACCGGGACCGACCACGCGCTGACGAACTCGTTCGGGTTCGGCGGCCAGAACGTGAGCCTGCTGCTGCGCCGGCTCGCGGAGCCGGCCCGCCGGGCCGCCACCCCGGTCGCCGCCGGCTGACCGCACTCCATCCCGGGCGTCCGCCCGGGTCGTGATCACGGGGGGAACAGGGGGAAACCCGTCCATGCACATCAACGGCATCGACCATCTCGAACTGTACGTGGGGGACGCCCGGCAGGCGGCCTTCTACTTCGACACCGCGGTCGGGTTCCGGCTGCGCGGTCAGGGCGGACCGGAGACCGGGCTGGCCGGGCAGCGCTCGCTGCTGCTGGCCCAGGCCGGCATCCGGCTGCTGCTGACCACCGGCCTGTCGGCCGAGCACCCGGCCGCCACGTACGTGCACCGGCACGGCGACGGCATCGCCGTGGTGGCCCTAGCGGTCGACGACGCCGCCGGGGCGTACGCGGAGCTGGTGGCCCGGGGTGCGACCGGGGTGACGCCACCGCGGACCTTCACCGGCGGAGACGCCGAGGTGGTGCTCGCCGAGGTCGGCGGCTTCGGCGACGTGCTGCACCGGCTGGTCGAGCGGCGCGGCGACCGCGGCGTGTTCCTGCCCGGCGCGATCGAGCCGGTGGCCGCCCCGGACGGCGACGCGCTGCTGGCCGAGGTCGACCACCTGGCGGTCTGCGTGCCGCCCGGACAGCTCGACGAGACCGTCGCGCACTACGAGAAGGTGTTCGGCTTCGCCGAGATCTTCACCGAGCACATCGAGGTCGCCGGCCAGGCGATGAACTCCAAGGTGGTGCAGAGTCCGTCCGGGCAGGTCACCTTCGTGCTGCTGGAACCGGACACCGGCGCCCGGCCCGGGCAGATCGAGGACTTCCTGCGCTGGCACGCCGGCGCCGGGGTGCAACACCTGGGGCTGCGCACCGACGACATCCTCACCGCGGTCGGCGCGCTCGCCGGCCGGGGGGTGCGGTTCGCCCGCACGCCCGGCGCCTACTACGACGACCTGGAACAGCGGGTCGGCCGCCTGGACGCGCCGGTGGACCGGCTGCGCGAGCTGAGCATCCTGGTCGACTCCGACCACGACGGACAGCTCCTGCAGATCTTCACCGAGTCGATGCACGTGCGCCGCACCCTCTTCCTCGAACTGATCGAGCGACGCGGGGCGCGCACCTTCGGCAGCGGCAACATCAAGGCGCTCTACGAGGCCAAGGAACGCGAGCTGGCCGCGGCGGGGGCGACCCCCGCCGCCGCGGCCGGAGGGGTGGGGGCATGAGTGGACGCACCGAGCGAAGCGAGAGCCGTGAGGCCGTGCCGGGTCGGCACGGCATGACCACCATCGATCCCGGGTTGACCGCCGAGGAGGAGGCGCTGCTGCCCTCCGACGACGACGTCCGGCACTACGCCGAACACGGCTGGTACCTGTCGAAGAAGCTGCTCACCGACGACGAGGTGGACGAGCTCGTCGCCGCCACGGACCGCTACTACGCCGGGGAACGCGACCGGCGGCTGCCCGTGCGCCCGCCGAAGCTTGCCTACTGGGAGCCGGCCAGGGGTGACGTGCAGCGGCACAACGACTACGTGCACCACGAGCACGACGGCATCGCGCGGATCCTGCGCAAGCCGCTGATCGGAGCGGTCGCCGCCCGGCTGGCCCGCGCCACCGAGATCCGCATCTTCCAGTCCACGCTGATCTGGAAGCCGCCGATCGCCGGTGAGCCGTCCAACATCGTGCCCTGGCACTTCGACAAGCACTACTGGGCGTCCTCGTCGTCGGAGAACATGCTCACCGCGTTCATCCCGTTCCACGACTGCGGCGAGGAGATGGGCACCATCACCATGGTCGACGGCTCGCACCGCTGGCGGGAGATCGGCGCCGACGACACCGTGGTCCGGCACTTCGCCGACCGGGACCGGGACCAGCTCGAGGTGATGCTCGCCGAGAACGCGGCCCACAACGGCGCCGAGATCCGCAAGATCCCGATGGTGATCCCCAAGGGGCACATGAGCTTCCACCACTGCCGCACCTATCACGGCAGCGGCGCGAACGTCAGCGGACGGCCCCGACGGGCGATCTCGCTGCACCTGCAGGACGGCGACAACGCCTGGCGGGAGTTTCCGCTCTCCGACGGCACGCACGCCGCGTACAACCACGACGTGCTGGTCCGCCGCACCCACGAGGGGCGGCCGGACTACGCGGACCCCGATTACTGCCCGGTCATCTGGCGCGACCGCGCCCAGCAGGGAGGTTGACAATGTCACGGTACGACTGGGGTAGGACGCACCCGGGCATCGAGCGTCTGGAGCGGGCGGTGACCGAGCGCCGCGACGTGGTGGTCAAGCACCCGCTCTACGCCAACCTGGACACCCACGACGCGCTCGTCACGTTCATGGAGCACCACGTCTTCGCGGTCTGGGACTTCATGTCCCTGCTGAAGTCGTTGCAGCGCCAACTCACCTGCGTCACCGTGCCGTGGATCCCCACCGGCCCGACCGGCAGCCGCCGCCTGATCAACGACATCGTGATGGTCGAGGAGAGCGACGAGCTGGGCGAGGGCTACATCAGCCACTTCGAGCTGTACGTGCGGGGCATGACCGAGGCCGGCGCGGACACCACGCCGGTGGAGAAGCTTGTCGACCTGCTGCGGGCCGGCCGGCCGGTGACCGAGGCGCTCGGCGCGGCCGGTGTGCCGGCCCCGTCGGCGGCGTTCGCCGGCACCACCTGGCGGATCATCGAGACCACCCCGGTGCACTGCCAGGCGGCGGCGTTCGCGTTCGGCCGGGAGGACCTCATCCCGGAGATGTTCACCCAGGTCGTCGCCGTCAACGAACGCAGCAACCGGCTGAACACGTTCGTCGACTACCTGGAGCGGCACATCGAGGTCGACGGGGAGCAGCACACCCCGATGGCCATGCAGATGCTCGCCGACCTGTGCGGCGACGACGACACGAAGTGGCAGGAGTGCGCCGACACGGTGAACGCCGCGCTGGCCGCCCGCGCCCGACTCTGGGACGACATCCTCGCCGCGATCAAGGAGGGCCGTCCGGCGTGACCGACTCCGACCCGGTCCGGCTCTACCGGACGGTCCGGCTGATCCGCCGCTTCGAGGAGCGCGCGATCGAGCTGGTCGACGCCGGGGAGATCGTCGGCGGCATCCACCCGTACCTCGGGCAGGAGGGGGTCGCCGCCGGGGTCTGCGCGGCGCTGGCCGCCGACGACCTGGTCACCGGCACCCACCGCGGGCACGGGCACGTGCTGGCCAAGGGCGCCGACCCGGCCCGGATGCTGGCCGAGCTGTGCGGCCGGGTCACCGGGCTCAACCGGGGCCGGGGCGGGTCGATGCACGCCGCCGACTTCGGCGTCGGCGTCCTGGGCGCCAACGCCATCGTCGGGGCCGCCGGCGCGATCCTCACCGGGGCGGTGTGGGAGCGCCGGCGGCGCGGCGGCGACATCGTCGGCGCCACCTTCTTCGGCGACGGCGCGGTCAACGAGGGCATGCTGCTGGAGGCGTTCAACCTGGCCGCGCTCTGGCGGGTGCCGGTGCTGTTCGTCTGCGAGAACAACGGCTGGGCCACCACCATGCCGGTCGCCGGCGCGGTCGCCGGCACCGTCGCCGGGCGGGCCGCCGCGTTCGGCATGCCGGCGGCCGCCGTCGACGGCCAGGACCCCGAGGCGGTACGCGAGGTCACCGCCGCCGCCGTCGCGCGGATGCGCGCCGGCGGCGGCCCCGAGCTGATCGAGGCGCACACCTACCGGTTCGACGCCCACCACACCTTCGAACACCGGGTACGCCTCGACTACCGGCCGCCGCAGGAGGTGGCGGCCGGGCGCTCCCGCGATCCGGTCGACATCCAGGGCGCCCGGCTGCCCCCGGCGGTCCGGGCCGAGGTCGACGCCGCCGTCGAGGCGGTGCTGGCCGCCGCCGTCGACTTCGCGCTGGCCGGACCGCACCCGGACCCGGCCACCGCCCTGGACCACCTGTACGCCAGCGGGCTGACCGCCCGGACCGGAGGTGGCTGATGCCCCGGCTCTCCTACCGCAGGGCGCTCACCCGGGCGCTCGCCGACGAGATGACCCGCGACGAGTCGGTGGTCGTGCTCGGCGAGGACATCCGGGTGGCCGCCGCCAACGTCACCACCGGCCTGCTGAAGAGGTTCGGCCCGGACCGGGTCCGCGACACCCCGCTGTCCGAGCAGGCGTTCACCAGCTTCGCCACCGGCGCGGCGCTGGCCGGGGCCCGCCCGGTGGTGGAGTTCCAGATCCCGTCGCTGCTGTTCCTGGTCTTCGAGCAGATCGTCAACCACGCGCACAAGTTCCCGCTGATGACCGGCGGCCAGTGCGCGGTGCCGGTCACCTACCTGGTGCCCGGCTCCGGCTCCCGCACCGGCTGGGCCGGGCAGCACTCCGACCACCCGTACGCGTTGTTCGCCCACGTCGGGGTGACCACCGTGGTGCCGGCCACCCCGGCCGACGCGTACGGGCTGCTGGTGTCCGCGATCCGCTGCGACGACCCGGTGGTGGTCTTCGCCCCGGCCGGCGCGCTCGACCTGCGGGCGGACGTGTCCGACCTGACGCCGGTGCCGCTGGGCCGGGGCGTGGTCCGCCGGCCGGGCGACGACGTCACCGTGGTCGCCGTCGGGCACCTGGTGCACGACGCGCTCGCGGTCGCCGACGAGCTGGCCGACCAGGCGTCGGTGGAGGTCTTCGACCCCCGCACGCTCTACCCGTTCGACTGGGACGGGCTGGTCGAGTCCGTCGGCCGCACCGGGCGCCTGGTCGTCGTCGACGACGGCAACCGGTCCTGCGGGATCGCCGGGGAGATCGTCGCGACGGTGGTCGAGCGGGTCCGGCTGGCCGCGCCGCCCCGGCGCGTCACCCGGCCCGACGGCGCCGTGCTGCCGTTCGCGCCGGCCCTGGACCGGGCCGTGCAGCCCGGCCGGGACCAGCTCGCCGCCGCCATCCAACTGACCCTCAAGGACGGATGACCCATGGACCCGAACTACCCGTGGCCGCCGCTCGGCCAGGCGTGGACCGACCTGCCCGAGTCCACCCGCGCGGCGATGGTGGCGGCCGGCGCCGAGGCGTGGGAGAAGATCTTCCACGGCCGGGCCACCTACAACAAGCAGTGGCGGCTGGCCCGCCCGCCGGTGTTGACCGCGGACGCGTTCCGCGAGCTGAACGAGGTCTGCGACCGGATCGCCCAGCTCATCCTGGAGGCCTGCCGGCGTCGCGCCGGCACCGCCGGTGAGCTGCGCCGGCTGCTCGATGTGCCGGACGGGGAGACCCGGCTGCTCGACCCGGACGAGGCGCTGCACGACGGGCTGCTCGCCGCGTACCGCCCGGACGTGCTCTTCTCCGGCGGCGTGCCGTGCATCGTGGAGTACAACATCGACAGCAGCCTCGGCGGTGGCTTCGACGCCGACACCGTGGTCCAGCGCTACGCGGAGCTGTACGGCGCGCGGGACCTGCTCGACGGTCTCCGGCCGGCACCGTCCCTGCTGGACCAGCGCTTCGTGGCGATCCGGGACACGCTCGGCCTGTCCGAGGGCGCGCGGGTGGCGCTGCTGATGGACTTCGAGGCGGACTATCCCGGGCTGGACGACCCGGAGACGTTCATCCGGATCCTCTCGCCGCTCGTCGACCAGGCCCGGCCGTTCGGCATCGACCTGGTCATCGCCCCGGTCGCCACCGCCACGGTGGACGGGGCGAGCCGCCTCGTCGTCGGCGGGGCCCCGGTGGACGCGCTGTTCCGGCTGTTCGTGCCGAACCGGGTCACGCCCAGCGCCGGTCTGGACGCGGTGGCCGCCGCGCTGGCCGCCGGGACGCTGCCGATGTTCGTCAGCAGCGCGGCCTGGCTGCTCAGCAACAAGCTCAACTACGCCTGGCTCTGGGCCGACCTCGACCTGCTGCCGGAGCCTGACCGGGCGCTGATCCGCCGGTACGTGCCGCACACCGTCGCGCTCACCGCCGACCAGCTCGACCGGGCGCTGGCCGCGCAGGCCGACCTGGTCGCCAAGCCGGCCGGTGGCTCGGCCGGGCACGGGGTGCTGATCGGTCGGGAGATGAGCGCGGTGGCCTGGGAGGACGGGGTGCGCGCCGCGATCGACGCGGGCGGCAACATCCTCCAGCGCTACCACGAGGCGGACCGGGTGGCGATGGACTTCGTGCAGATCGAGACCGGGGAGACGGTCACCGCCGAGGTGCCCTGGAGCCTGGCGCCGTACCTGTTCGGGCGCACCGCCTCCGGCGCGCTGGCCCGTGTCGGCTACCCCGGCTGCGAGGGTGTGCTCAACCTGGCCCGCGGCGTCCTCATGACCGGCGTCCTCCTCAGCGACTGACCTCGCCCGTGGCCGGGGCGGTGAAGAAGGCGGCCAGGGGGGTGGTGAGGGCCGGCGGGGCGACGGCGATGCCGTTGTGCGGGCTGCCGGGTACGCGCAGCGTGCGGGCCCGGGGGAGGACGGCGGCGAGAAGGTCGTTGGTCTCGGTGAAGAACGGGGCGGCCTTGGCGCCGCTGATCAGCAGCGTCTCGGCGGTGATGCCGGCGTACTGCCCGGCCGGCCCCTCGTACGCCACGATCTGGCGTGACTCGGCGAGCGTCATGCCCACCAGCGAGCCCATCGTCCGGCCGATCTCGGTACGCAGGAACGCGCGGGTGAGGGCCGTGCGCACCGCCAGCGGAAGCCGGGACGCGGGGGACTGCGGGTTGACGGCGGCGGCCACGATCGCGAGGGCGCGGGCGGTGTCGCCGGCCCGGACGGCGGCCTCGGCCGGATCCAGGAACGCGGTCGACATGCCGCGGCCGTCGAGTCGGAGCGGGGTGTCGTAGACCGCGATCCGTTCCAGCGGCAGGCGCAGCGCGGCGCGCAGGACCACGAACGCGCCGTAGCTGTGCCCGACCGCCCAGCGGGTGCCGGTGTGCGTCAGCACCGCGCCGAGGTCGTCGATCTCCTGCTCCACCGTGTACGGCTCGCGTCGGGGCGCCGCGTCCGCCCGACCCCGCCGGTTGTAGAGGTGCACGGTGAACCGGTCGGCGAGCCGGGCGGCGAGCCGCCGGTACTCCGCGATCGTCACCCCGCCGCCGTGCACCACCACGAGTCCCGGTCCGGTGCCCGTGGAGTGCACGACGATGCCCGCGCCGTCCGGCGCCGTGATCCTCGACATGGTTGTCCCCTTCCGACCGCTCAAACTGCGAACGCCGTTTGCAGTTTACAGTGGGAGGGTGAGCGACGCATCCACCGGCGGGTCGATCTGGTCCCGACCCCGGCGCGGCACCCGCGGCCCGACCCCGACGCACGGTCGGGACGACATCGCCGCCGCCGCGGTCGCGCTTGCCGACACCGACGGGCTGGACGCCGTGTCGATGCGGGCGGTGGCGGGCGCGCTCGGCATGGCCGCCGGCTCGCTCTACCGCCACCTGTCCTCCCGGGACGACCTGCTGGACCTGATGGTCGACAGATGCGTGGGGGAGTTGCGGCCGTACCCGACCGACGACGGGAGCTGGACCGACCAGTTCCTCCTGCTGGCCCGCCGCCAACTCGCGCTGCACCGCCGGCACCCGTGGCTGCCGGACGCGCTCGCCCGCCGGGCGGTGCCCGGGCCGAACACGCTCGCCTACTTCGACGCCTGCCTGCGCATCCTGGCGCCGGTCCGGGCCGGCGTCGCCGCGAAGTTCGAGGCGATCGCCATGGTCACCGGCGTGGTGTCGCTCTTCGCCCGCAGCGCGGCGTCCACCGGCACGGTGACGTTCGACCACGTCGACCTGGCGGACCACCCGCACCTGGCCGCGGCGTTCGCCGCCCCGCCGACGGCCACGCCGCCCGGGGACGACCTGTTCGCCCGCACGCTGCGCGCCCTGCTCACCGGCCTCCTGACCGTCGACCGGCCCTGACCTCCGCCGACCCCGGCCGACTCCCACCTGCGCCGCCGAACCCGGCCGTTTCCCGCCGGCCCCGGCCGCCACGTCAAGCGGACCTTGACGCCCGTTCGGACGCTGGCGGGCTGGGCGGTGGTCTGCTCGGCTTGCCCGGGTCGTCGGCT
>NZ_CADEAU010000232.1 GCF_902825405.1 Micromonospora maritima
GCCACCTCGGCCACGCCGGGCAGCTCCCGGGCGGCCCGGCGCGCCCCGTCGATCCGCTCCCGGTCGACCGGCGGGCTGAACTTGGCCGCGCCGAAGTAGCCGGCCGCGTCCACCTCGGCGTGCGGCGGCGCGGGCTCGGCGAGCATCCCGGCGAGCCGGCCGGCCCCGGTGCTCACGTGCGCGAGCAGGTCCCGCACCAGCCAGGGCGGGCACGGGGTGGGCCGGTCCAGCGCCGCGTCGTCGAGGCCGTGCAGGACCCGCTCCAGCCGCGCGCACTCGTCCCGGAACGCCGCCCGGACCGGTGCCACCGGCCCGGTCAGCCCTTCCACCGGGGCACCAGCCGGTGCACCACGGCGAGCACCAGCGCGGCCACCACGGCGATCGTGCCGGCGATGCCGGCCGCGCTGCCGGCGTACCCGACGAAGAGCGGACGGCGGCCGAGCTCCTCGACGGCGACGGTGGAACGGTCGACCAGCCAGGACAGTGCCAGTGCGGCACCCAGCAGAGCCACCACGCCGGCCCCGCCGAGCACGGCGGCGCCCAGCCGGTGTGCGTCGCCCCGTTCCACCACGGCCTGCTCCCGCTGGAAGAACAGCAGCACCAGCCCGGCCGCCGCGGCCCAGGCGCCCACCACCAGGTAGGCGGCGATCGCGTCGCTGGGCCGGTGCCAGCCGGCGGAGAGCGTGGCGACCCCCGCCGCGGCCGCGTAACCGGCGCCGAGGAACGCGCCGGCCACCCGCACCTGCCGCGGCAGCACCAGGATCAGCGCGATCGCCACCGACGCCGCCACCGCGGTGTGTCCGCTGGGCAGGCTGTTGCCGGCGGCGGCCCGTTCCGGGTCGATGCCGAAGTCGGGCCGGACCAGGTAGTACTTGAGCAGCTGGGTGCTCACGTTCGCGCCGGCGATGAGCAGCGTCGCGGTGATCGCGAGCGCCTTGCGGCCCCGGATCAACGCGATGAAGCCGATCACCGCGGTCGCGACCAGCAGCGACACCACCGACATGGCGTTGAGGAGCGTGTCCACCGGACCGTCGATGCGGTCCTGGCCGATCCGGTTGCCGGTCAACGCGACCGTGTCCAGCCACTGCCCCAGTTCGGTGTGCACGGCGAACCGCCACACCAGCACGAACATCGCTGTCTGGGTCAGGGCCAGTACGACCAACCAGACCGCCGTCCAACCCCTCGCCGTCTCCCGCACCCGCACAACTTAGCGGTAGGCCCGGTCCGGCGCGCGCGGGAGCGTCAGGGATCGCGGCGTAGGTTGAGGCGGGGCGACCGGAGGAGGTGGCAGGTGACCGGCGGAGCGGAACGGGAACGGCCCGTCGAGCCGCGCCCGGAGTCGCTGGCCGACCTGCTCGGCGGACGACGGGGCGCGGTGGACGCGACGCTGCCCCCGCTCGCGTTCGGGCTCGGCTGGGTGCTCGGCGGGCTGTGGGGCGGGGTGCTCGCCGCGGTGCTGACCGGCGCGGCCGTGGCCGGTTGGCGGTGGCGGCGCGGTGACCGCCCGCGCTCGGTCCTGGTCGGTCTGCTCGCGGTCTGCGTGGCCGCGCTGATCGCGGTGCGCACCGGCCGGGCGGCCGACTTCTTCCTGCTCCAGATCGCCTCCAACGCGGCCAGCGCGGTCGCCTGGGCGGTCAGCATCGTGGTGCGGTGGCCGCTGCTCGGCGTGGTGGTCGGGGTGGCGTTGCGCCAGCGTGCCCGCTGGCGACGCGACCCGGCGCTGCTGCGGGCGTACGGCCGGGGCAGCTGGGTGTGGACGGCCACGTACGTGCTGCGGGTGGCGGTCTTCGTCCCGCTCTGGCTCGACGGGCGGGTGGTGGCGTTGACGGTGACCCGGGCGGCGCTGACCTGGCCGCTGATCGCGGCGGCGCTGGCGGCGAGCTGGGTGGTGGTGAGCCGGTCGCTGCCGGCCGGGCATCCGGGGCCACGACACCCGGTGGACGCGACCGCTGCGCACGGGGAGCCGGAACCGGCCCCGGAAAGGTAGTGGAGAGGCCGCCACGGGGGGAGCGGCCTCTCCGTGAAATACGGTACTCCGTCCGCGCCACGGATGTGATCCCGTGGAGCGCTGATTTTTCCGTGCCTTTTCGCGCCATGGGTCGTCCCCGGGCGGAGTGGTGGGCCGGTCCGTCCGCTGCGTCGTCCGGACGGCCGGCCCACCCGGCCTGACCGTGGGCGTCAGGCCGTCCGCCGACCCGGCCGCTCCGTTCCCCCATCGGCCGGGGCGGCCTCCTCCGTGGGCGGGGCGAACCCCGCCCACGGAGGAGGAGTCACCTCATCCCTGCGGGAAGTAGGTGCCGTAGTCGGCGTACGCCATCGCGACGTCCGCCTGGGCCCAGAACCGGTGGTAGTTGAAGACCGGCTCCGCGCCGCCGTTCAGGTACGCCTGCACCTTCGGCCAGTCCGGGTCGTTCTTGTAGAACGAGCGGATGTCCAGGAAGCTCTTGCCGCTGGCGATCGCGTCGCCGTTGGGCATCTTCCCGGTCCAGCCGGAGGGCACGTAGAGGCCCTGACCGTCGGCGGCGTTGTAGACGTCGTCGAAGCGCTTGTAGTCGCCGCGCTTCTCCGGCATCGAGACGCCCTTGCTGTCGGCGGCCGCCGAGAGCGCGTCCAGCAGGCCCTTGGCGGTGGTCTTCGCCGCGGCGTTGCCGGACTTGGCCGCGTACGCGATGAGCGTGCGGGCGTAGGCGGCGGCGACGCCGACGTCCTGGCCCTTGACCGTCACCTCGACGTGCAGGTTGGTGTTCGGCTGCGGGCTGGTCGGGTTCCAGTTGGCCGGCTGGCCGGTCCACTTCATGTCCGACGGGATCGACCAGTTGGCGCCGGTCGTGGTGTTGGCGATCGCCCACGGCACCCACTTGTCCAGCAGCGCCTTGGCCTTGGCGTTGCCGGTCTGCAGGTACAGCTCGGCGATGCGCTGCATCGACCAGGCCTGCATGCCGAACCACTGGTTGGACGGCGGGTCGTTGTAGACCGGGTCGACGTCGTAGTACATGCCGTAGAAGGTGGCGGTGCCGGCCGGCGGCTGGGCGTAGCTGCCGTCCCAGCTGTTGGTGGCGCCACCGGCGATGCCGCCCTCGGCGGACTGCAGCCAGGTGTAGAACTCCAGCTGCCGGTCCAGGCTCTTCTGCCAGTCGGAGACCGCGGTCGGCGACTTCGGCTTCAGCTCCGCGACGTTGGTCATCGCCCAGGCCGCGAACGGGTTCTGGTAGCCGAAGTGGTTGTGGCTGGAGCCGATCCGCCACGACCAGTTCTGCGAGGTGTCGTACGCGCCGCCCCAGGCGTAGTACCAGGAGAGCAGGTAGTGCGCCGAGTCGCGGCCGCTGCCGGCCGGGCAGGTGGACGCCCCGACGCAGTTGCCGATCTTCTTGAAGTACTTGTCGAACAGCGCGTAGCGCAGGTAGTCGCCCATCTTCGCGGCCTTGGCCACGGTGGCCGCCACGTCGGCCTCCTTGCCCTGCGCCTTGGCCCAGGTCAGCGCCCAGTAGGCGGCCTGCACGGCGCGCGCGTCGGCGTCCGGCGCGTTGGTGTACTTCCACTGCTTGGCCGGGGCGCTGGACTCCTTGACGAACAGGTCCAGGTAGCCGTTCGGGCCGCCGTGCTTGAACGTGTCGCAGGACGGCTGCGGCACGGTCTCCCACACCGACTCCTGGGTGCCCCGCTGGAACGTGTTGATGTACGCGGGCTTGGTGGTGCCGTCGCCGCAGCGGCCGAAGCCGTAGGTGTTGTCGACGTCGAGCAGCCAGTGCATGCCGTAGATGTCACCGGTGCCGTAGGTGGACTGCAGCTCCGAGCGCAGCGGATCCTGGCCGACCGGGACGCTGGCCTCCAGCGCCGACGGGTACTGGCTGGGCAGGTTGTGCTCGGCCGCGTACTGCGGGGTGCCCGGCGCGCCCGCGGTCGGCTGGTCGGCGTGCGACGGGATGATGTACTTCTCCATCACCGTCCAGGCGTTGTTGAACGGGGCCCAGTTCTGGGTGACCCGGCCGTACTGGGCCTCCAGCCAGAGCCAGAAGCTGAACGCCTCCGAGGTGGTCTCGTGCCCGTGGTCGGGCGCCTCGACGATCAGCGTCTCGATCGAGTGGTACGGCACGCCCTCGGGGCTGAAGTAACCCGAGTTCTTGATCTTGCCGTACTGGTCGAGGAACTTCTTGATGTAGGCGTTGTCGCCGCCCGGGGTGTCGTTGTCGACCTCGGTCGCGACGACCGCGACCGGGGCGAAGCCGGTGGCCGACGCGGTCACGGTGGCGGTGCCGCCGGCGGTGTCGGCGTCCTCTGCGGCGGAGACGGTGGCCGTGACGCCGGTGCTCCAGTTGCTCGGGGTGAGCGTCAGCGTGGCCGGCGAGACGGTGACGTCGCTGTCCCCGGTGACGGCGAGGGTCACCGGGACGTTGCCGCTGGGCGCCGCGCTGAGGGTGTACCGCACCGTGGCGCTGCCACCCTCCTCGACGCTCACCGCGGACGGGGTGGCGAGCAGCTTCGGCCCGGTGGCCGCGCTGACCGTGAACGACTTCTCCGCGGTCGCGCTGCCGCCGGCGTTGTCGTACGCCTTGGCCTGCACGGTGTAACTGCCCGCCGGCAGGTCGAGCAGGTCGTAGCCGTACGGGGCGGTGGTGTCGGTGTTGACCAGCAGGCCGTTGCGGTAGAACTCGACCTTGCTGATGGTCCCGTCGGGGTCGCTGGCGGTCGCGGTCAGCGGGACGTCGGCCGGCGCCTCGAACGGGCCGGCCGGTACGCCGAGCGAGACCGTCGGCGGCTGGTTGGTGGTGGCGCCGTTGCAGGCGACGCCGTTGAGCGTGAACGCGGTGGGCTTCGGGTTGCTGCCGCTGTAGCTGCCGTTGAAGCCGATGCTGGTGGACGCGCCGGTGGGCAGGCTGCCGTTCCACGACTCGTTGGTCGCGGTGACCTCGCTGCCGGACTGGCTCCACTTCGCCGACCAGCCCTGGGTGACCCGCTGGCTGCTGTTCGGGAAGGCGAACTTCAGTGACCAGTTGTTCAGGGCGTCGCCCAGGTTCTTGATGGTGACGGTGGCGGTGAAGCCGGTGTTCCAGTCGCTCGTCGCGTAGGTCACGTCGCAGGCCGGTGCGGCCTGCGCGCTGCTCGCGGGCAGGGCCACCCCGCCGATGGCGAGGGCGGTGGCGGCGACCATCGCCGTGCGGCGACGTCTGGCCAGAAGTCTCATGTGGGCGGTGTCTCCTCGGACCGGGCCGGGACCGGGGTCCCGGCGGGGCGCCTCCACGCGTCGACGGGCGTACGCGGGGGGACGGAGGCGTCCGGAAAGGGGTCGTCCCGGCCGTGCCGGGGATCGGGCGCCGCACCGGTTCGTCACCGGGTGCCCTCGGCGGCCCGCGCTC
Organism: Micromonospora maritima; assembly: GCF_902825405.1. GTDB lineage: Bacteria > Actinomycetota > Actinomycetes > Mycobacteriales > Micromonosporaceae > Micromonospora > Micromonospora maritima. The sequence continues at coordinate 5,355 of NZ_CADEAU010000232.1, forward strand.
GCGAGCTGGCTCCACGTCGCGTGTGTCGAGAGTGTGACATGGAAGCGCTCCCACCACAACGGCCAGGGCAGATACCCACGTCCATGTTTCGATCTCGTTTAGGGGCTTTTCCAAAGCCGTGACGGGCGTTACAGTCGCAGCATCGCCGATGGGAGCGCTTCCATCGACGGAGATGTAAGTACTGGATCGTCGGGGACACCCGTGCCCGACGCGTCGGCCCTGTGGCCGACGGCGGACCAGCCCGGACACCGCCGCCGGCCATCACCCGCCAGACGGAGGGAGGTGGAACCAGAGCCACTCGCGTGGCCCGGCTCCCGCGCGACACGCACGACGGACGCCAATTCCACTTCGTGCGTGTGTGCATCACCGGTGGGGACGGGGGTTGCCCTCCCCCGTCCCCACACTAAACCCCCGTTGTCGACGGCAAAAGAGGCCGACGGGACAGGCGTGACACGCCACCCGGACGGCCTTTCTCGCTATCTGCCCCACCCTCGCCGCTCGCCCCAGCCCCCCGAGCGACACCCGCCTACCCCACCTCCGGCCGTCCGCCGGCCGCGCCGCCTCCCGCCGCGACCGCCGGATCGAGGCCGGCCGCCCCTGGCCTATGCTGGGAGCGCTCCCGGCCTCAGGGCGGCCCGTCACTTCGAGGAGAAGTCCCATGTCGTTACTCACCCGACGGCGCCTGCTCCGCCGCGCTGCCCTGTCCGCCACCGCCGCCGGCGCGGCCCGGACCGGGCTCGCCGGCGCCACCCTGGCCGGGACCACCGCCGTCTCCGTCGCCGGATGCGACAGCCCACCCGAGCGCAACACCGACGCGGACCCGGACGGCGGACTGCGGTTCCCGGACAACTTCGGCTGGGGCGCGGCGACCTCGGCGTACCAGATCGAGGGGGCGGCCAAGGAGGACGGACGGGGCGAGTCCGTCTGGGACACCTTCAGCCACACCCCGGGCCGTACCCGCAACGGCGACACCGGCGACGTCGCGGCCGACCACTACCACCGGTACGCCCAGGACCTCGACCTGATGCGCGAGCTGGGGCTGCGCAGCTACCGGTTCTCCATCTCCTGGCCCCGGATCCAGGCCGACGGGTCCGGCCGCCCCAACCAGCGCGGGCTGGATTTCTACCGCCGGCTGCTGGACGGGCTGCACGAGCGCGGCATCGCACCCATGGCCACCCTGTTCCACTGGGACCTGCCGCAGGCGTTGCAGGACGACGGCGGCTGGGAGAACCGGGACACCGCCGAGCGCTTCGCCGACTACGCCGACGCCGTGTTCCGGGCCCTCGGCGACCGGGTGCCGGCCTGGCTGACCATCAACGAGCCGAAGACCGTGGTGCAGAACGGCTACATCTGGGGTCACCACGCGCCCGGCCACCGGGACGAGGCGGCGGCCTACCTGGTGGCGCACCACCTCCAACTCGCCCACGGCCTCGCCGTGCAGGCGTTGCGCGCCTCCGGCGCGTCCGGACGGATCGGTCCGGCGCTCAACCTGCACCCCTGCTACCCGGCCGACGACAGCGCCGAGGCGGCCGCCGCGACCCGCCTCTACGACGGCTACGAGAACCGCCTCTACCTCGACTCCATCTTCAAGGGCGCGTACCCGCAGGACGTGCTGGCCGACCTCGGCCCGGACAGCCGGATGGCCCGTGGCGTCCGGGACGGCGACTTGAAGATCATCTCCAGCCCGGTCGACCTGCTCGCGGTGCAGTACTACACCCCGATCTACGTCACCGGCGGCGGCGGGACGGTGCGCAAGTGGCCCACCTCGGAGGCCGAGTGGCAGCAGATCTACCCCGAGGGCATGTACGACATCCTGACCCGGGTGACCCGTGACTACGGGCGGGTGCCGATCACCATCACCGAGAACGGCCTGCCCTGCCCGGACACCCCCGGTCCGGACGGCAGCATCGACGACGCCGGCCGGGTCAGCTTCCTGCGCGACCACTTCGCCGCCGCCCACCGCGCGGTACGCGACGGCGTGCCGCTGGAGAGCTACCACGTGTGGTCGCTGCTGGACAACTTCGAGTGGGCCGAGGGCTACGACCAGCGCTGGGGCCTGGTCTACGTGGACTACGCGAGCCAGCGACGGGTGCTCAAGCGCAGCGCCCACTGGTACCGCGAGGTGATCCGCCGCAACGGACTCTGACCGGGACCGGCCCGGCCGGCATCCCGCCGGCCGGGCACCCGCCCTCGGCGCCACGGCGACACGGTGACCGCTCAGCGCGGCAGCGCCTGGCCGCAGCTCAGCGCGGCAGCGCCTGCTGGAGTTCGGCGCGCAGCGCCGGGGTGAGCATCTCGCCGGCCTGCTTGGCCAGCCGGGCCATCTCGTAGCCGACCACGCCGATGTCGGCGTCCGCACCGGCAAGCGTCGCCAGGATCGAACCGTCGCGGATCTGCATGACGAGGAAGTAGCCCCGGCCCATCTCGACCACGGTCTGCTTGACGACGTCACCGTCGAACATCTGCGCCGCGCCCGCGGTGATGCTCATCAGGCCCGAGGTCACGGCGGCCAGCTTGTCCGCGTGGTCCCGCGGCAGGTGCGCGGAGATCGCCACCAGCAGCCCGTCCGAGGACACCACCACGGCGTGCGCCACCCCGGGGACCCGCTCGGCGAACGCGTTCACCAGCCAGCTCAGGTCCCGTGCCTCCTGGCTCAACGTCGTCACTGTCGTCGTCCCCCTTCGTCGCGCGGCAGGTACATCTCGGTGGTCTCCTCGGCCTCGGCCCGCCGTACCCCGCCGTAGAAGCGGGACAGCATACCGCCGACCGCCTCCGGGTCCGGCTCGTGCCGCGCGGCCGGGCGGGCGGCCGAGGTGACGGAGGTGAGCTGGGCCATCGGCACCCGTACCGGCAGGCCCCGCTCGTTGGTCCCCCCGGTCACCGGCGTCGGCGCCGGTGCCGGCGTCACACCGAGCACCGCGGACGTGGGTCCCTGCCGGCTGAACCAGCCGCCGCCGGCCGTCGCGGCCGGCGGGGTGAGCACGTCCTCGGCCCGGCCGGGCACCGGAC
>NZ_CADEAU010000233.1 GCF_902825405.1 Micromonospora maritima
CCGGAGCCGCCGCGACGGGGGCGGGTGGCTCCGGGCCCGGGCCGGCGCGTCAGCCCGCCGGGATCGGCTCCGGCAGCGGCTCGCCGGTCTCCAGCAGGCTCTTGAGGCTGGCCAGCAGTTCCGGCCAGCCTCCGCTGCCGTCGAGTTGGCCGCTGATCGCCCGGTACATCTCGCTGTCCGGCGAGAAGTCGTCGTGGACCACGGTCAGCCGGACGGTCCCGCCCTGCGGCAGGAGGTCGAACGTGACAGTGGACCGGCGCTCGCCGAGTCGGGCGGCCAGTTCCTCGTCGGACCATCCGAAGTGCGCGGCGTGCTCGGGCTGGAAGCCGTGCCAGGTGTACGCGAGCCGCCGGTACGGTTCGGCGACGAGCACCCGCTGACCGAGGTCGCGCGGCTCGTCGTCCGGCGTGTCCTGCCAGAGCAGCGGCGAGCCGGCCCGCCAGTCGGAGACCAGCGTGACGCCGCCCCAGTAGCGGCGGGTGAACGCGGGCTCGGTCAGGGCCTGCCAGAGCCGCTCGGGCGTGGTCCGGACGTAGGTGGTGTAGACGAACGTGGGGCTCTCCATGGGCTGCCGCTCCAGAGCTGTCTGCAGGTCGGCGAGGGCGCGGGCGCGCTCCCGGTGGTAGCGGCCGATCCAGCGGTCGGCCACCGCGTTGATGGGGGCGGCGTCGAGGTGGTGCAGCTTCTCCCGCCCCCGCCGGGTGGTGGTGACCAGGCCGGCGGCCTCCAGCACCGCGAGGTGCTTGCTCACCGACTGTCGGGTCATGTCCAGCCCGGCGCACAGCTCGCGCAGGCTCTGGCCGTTGCGCGCGTTCAGGCGGTCGAGCAGGCGCCGCCGGCTGGCGTCGGCCAGTGCCCGGAACACGTCGTCCACCCGTCGCTCCACCCGGTCGAAAAGGCAGCCATCCGGTTGCTCTTTCGGAGCATAGGCATCCCGGCGGCTGCCTGTCCACCGACGCCAGCCTCCTAGGATGCTCTAGGGGGTGTGCGGAGACGCCCACATTTTTCTCGCCGCCGATGTCGAGAACCCGTGGCCGGCTCCGTCCCCGGGGTGGACGCGGTCAGAATGGCCGCATCGACGCGAGGAGAGTCACCATGGCGAAGTACCTGCTGCTGAAGCACTACCGCGGCGGTCCGACCCCGGTCATCGACATGCCGCCGTTCGACAGGTGGACGCCGGAGGAGTTCTCGGCGCACATCCAGTACATGAAGGACTTCGCGGCCCGGCTGGAGGAGTCCGGCGAGTTCGTCGACTCCGAGGCGCTCGCCCCGGAGGGCACGTTCGTGCGCTACGACGGCGAGGGGCGCCCACCGGTCACCGACGGCCCGTTCGCCGAGACGAAGGACCTGATCGCCGGCTGGATGGTGATCGACGTCGACAGCTACGAGCGGGCCCTCGAACTCGCCGCCGAGCTGTCGGCCGCGCCCGGACAGGGCGGCCGGCCGATCCACGAGTGGCTGGAGGTGCGCCCGTTCATGACCGCGCCGCCCACCATCACGGAGTGACCTCTCCGATGGACGAGGTTCTGCTCCGGAGCCTCACCCCGGCCGTCCTCGGGGTCCTCGTCCGCCGCGGGGTCGACTTCGCGGCGGCCGAGGACGCCGTGCAGGACGCATTGCTCGAGGCGTGGCGCGTCTGGCCGGCCGATCCGCCGCGCGACCCGATGGCGTGGCTGGTCACCGTGGCCTGGCGCCGGTTCCTCGACACGGCCCGCGCCGACGCCGCCCGGCGGCGGCGGGAGGACGTGGTGGACGAGGAGCCGCCGCCGGGCCCGGTGTCCGGGGTGGACGACACGCTCCAGCTCTACTTCCGGTGCGCGCACCCGTCGCTGTCGCCGTCCTCGGCGGTCGCGCTGACGCTGCGCGCCGTCGGCGGTCTCACCACCCGCCAGATCGCCCGGGCGTACCTGGTGCCCGAGGCGACCATGGCGCAGCGGATCAGCCGGGCCAAGCGCACCGTCGCCGGCGTACGGTTCGACCAGCCCGGTGACGTCGCCACCGTGCTGCGCGTGCTCTACCTGGTCTTCAACGAGGGCTACTCCGGCGACGTCGACCTGGCCGCCGAGGCGATCCGGCTGACCCGGCAGCTCGCCGCCGCCGTCGACCACCCGGAGGTGGCCGGGCTGCTCGCGCTGATGCTGCTGCACCACGCCCGCCGGGCCGGCCGGACCGCCCCCGACGGCAGCCTGGTGCCGCTGGCCGAACAGGACCGCCGCCGCTGGGACACCGACCTGATCACCGAGGGGGTGGCGATCCTGCAGACCGCCCTGTCCCGCGACCGGCTGGGCGAGTTCCAGGCCCAGGCCGCCGTCGCGGCCCTGCACGCCGACGCGCCCACCGCCGCGGAGACCGACTGGGTGCAGATCGTCGAGTGGTACGACGAACTGGTCCGCCTCACCGACAGCCCGGTCGCCCGGCTGAACCGGGCGGTGGCGGTCGGCGAGGCGGACGGCCCGCGGGCCGGGCTGGCCGCCCTCGCCGCGCTCGACGACACGCTGCCCCGGTACGCCGCGGTCGCCGCCCACCTGCACGAACGCGACGGCAACCGGTCGACGGCCGCGCGGCTCTACGCCGAGGCGGCCCGCAAGGCCCCCAACCTGGCCGAACGCGACCACCTGACCCGCCAGGCCGCGCGCCTCAACACGACCCCGCCCCCGGCTCCGCCCTCGTGACGACGCGCCGGGGTGCCGGCAGCGGGGTGGCTTCGGCCCGCTGGGCGGATGGTGCGGTAAATCCGCTCGGCTCGGCGTGTCGGCGCTGGTAGCTTGCCTCGTCGTGACGGGGGAACGGCTCGGCGGGCGCTTCGTCCGACTGTGGACCGCGAGCACGCTGTCCGCGTTGGGCAGCGGCACGGCCACCGTGGCCGCCCCGCTGTACGTGGCGTCGCGTACCGACGACCCGCTTGTGGTCTCCGTCGGAGCGGCGGTGTCGTGGCTGCCGTGGCTGCTGTTCGCGCTGCCCGGTGGGGTGCTGGCCGACCGGGTGGACCGGCGTCGGCTGATGGTGCTCATCGACTGGGTCCGGGTCGTCGCGCTGGTCGTGCTGGCCGCCGCGATGCTCACCGACCGGGCCGGGGTGGCGCTGCTCTACGTGGTGCTGTTCGTGGTCAACACCGGCGAGGTGGTGTTCCGCACCGCCGCCCAGGCGGTCCTGCCGGCGGTGGTGCCCCGGTCCCGGCTGGAGCGCGCCAACGGCTGGCTCAACGGCGGCACCCAGGTCACGCAGAACATGGTCGCCGGCCCGCTGGGCGGGTTCCTGTTCGTGCTCGCGGCGGCGGCTCCGTTCGCGCTCAACGCCGGCACGTACGCGCTGAGCGCCGTGCTCGTCGGGCTGCTCGCCGGCACGTACCGGGGCGGGGAGGCGGGGACCGGGCCGCGGTCGGCGCGGGCGGAGATCGCCGAGGGTTTCCGGTGGCTGCTGTCGCAGCGGTTGCTGCGCACCATGACGATGCTGATCGGGCTGCTCAACGTCACGCTGACCGCCGCGCTCGCGGTGCTGGTGCTGTTGGCGACCGAGCGGCTGGGCCTCGGCTCGGTCGGCTACGGCGCGTTGTTCACCTGCATGGCGGTGGGCGGGCTGCTCGGCTCGGTGGTCGGTGACCGGTTGGTCGCCGCGATCACCGCCACCTGGACCGTGCGGGTGGGCCTGCTGATCGAGGCCGTGCTGCACCTGGCGTTGGCGGCCTCGCGCAGCGCGGTGGTGGTCGGGCTCGCGTTGTTCGCGTTCGGGGTGCACAGCGCGCTGTGGAACATCGTGGCGAACTCGCTGCGCCAGCGCCTCACTCCGCCGGCGCTGATGGGCCGGGTGGGCAGCACGAACCTGTTCATCGCGGCTGGCGGCAACTGCGTCGGCGCGCTGCTCGGCGGCGTGGTGGCCGCCCGCTACGGCATCACCGCGCCGTACTGGGTGGGGTTCGTGGTGGCGGTCGCGGTGACGGCCGCGACGTGGCGGGTCTTCGACCGGGCGGTCGTGGCCGCCGCGTACGCCGATCCGGCGCCGGAGCCGTCGCTGCCGGCGGCCCGGTGACGCTCAGGGCAGCGGTGGCACCGGCAGCGTGACGCCCTGCGCGGCGGCCCGGTGGGCCAGCTCGATCAGCTCGACCACGGCGACGGAGTCCGCCGGGTCGACGGGCATCGGGCCGCCGTCGCGCAGCGCCGCCACCACGCCGGCGTAGAAGTCCTGGTAGCGGCCGGCCTCGGTGGGCACGGCCCGCAGGTCGCCGTCGGCGCCGAGCCGCCCGTACCGCTCCGGCTCCACCTCGCCCCAACCGGGCTCGCCGGGATGCCGGCCGTCGCGCAGCGCCGCCTCCTGCGGGTCCAGTCCCCAGCTGGTCCAGGCGGCCCGGTCGCCGAGCACCCGGAAGCGCGGGCCGAGCTGGGCGGTCACCGCACCCGTCCACAGGTGCGCGCGCACGCCGCTGCGATGGGTGAGCGCGACGAACGCGTCGTCGTCGACCTCGGCGCCCGGCCGTCGCCGGTCCACCTCGGCGTAGACGCGTTCCACCGGGCCGAACAGCCGCACCGCCTGGTCGATGAGGTGGGCGCCGAGGTCGAACAACGCGCCACCGGCCTCGTCGGGCGCGGCGCTCTCCCGCCAGCCCGGCTTGATCGCCGGCCGCCAGCGTTCGAACCGCGACTCGAACCGGGTGACCCGGCCCAGCTCACCGGCCTCCACCAGCCGGCACACGGTGCGGAAGTCGCCGTCCCAGCGTCGGTTCTGAAACACCGTCAGCGGCACCCCGGCGGCCGCGGCCTCGGTCACCAGCGAGCGGCCCTGCGCGGCGGTGGGCGCGATCGGCTTGTCCACCACCACCGGCAGCCCGGCCGCGACCGCGGCGCGGGCCAGCGGCACGTGCTGGCGGTTCGGCGTGGCCACCACCACCAGGTCGAGCGTGTCGGCGGCGCGCCACAGCGCCTCGGCGTCGTCGACGACGCGGGCGTCGGGGTGTTCGGCGTGAACCTGCGCGCGCCGCTGCGGGTCGCGGGTCACCACGGCGTCCAGCCGCAGCCCGTCGGTGGCGGCGATCAGCGGGGCGTGGAACACCCGCCCGGCGACGCCGTACCCCAGCAACCCCACCCGCAGCGGCGCCCGTGTCATGCGGCCGAATCTACGCGGCGCGCCGCCGGCGGGCGGCGGGGTCCCCGGCGGCGCTCCCCGGCGGTGTGACAGCGTGGGCGGGTGCACGCATCCTCCCCGGCCGACGTCGACCTCGCGCTGGTCGGCGGCGGTGGCGCCGCCTCCCTGGTCCTGGCCGCCCTGCACCGGCACGGGGTGACCGGCCTGCGGGTCACCGTGGTCGACCCGGTGCGCAAGCGGGGCCAGGACCGCACCTGGGCGTTCTGGGGCACGCCCGGCGACGACCTCGACCCGCTGCTGAGCGCGAGCTGGTCGCACGTCGACGTGGTCACGCCGGCCGGCCGCCGCGTCCTGTCGCTCGACCCGCTGCGGTACGCCATGCTCCGCTCCGCCCCGGTCTACGACCGGGCTGCCGAGGCGGAGCGGCGGCTGGACGCGGTCCGGATCGGCGCGCCGGCGGGGGAGCTGCGCGACGACGGGCACCGGGTCACCGTCTGCGATCCGGAGGGACGGGCGCTGGTGCGGGCCGGCTGGGTGCTCGACTCCCGCCCGCGTCCGCCGGCACGGCCGGGGCGTACCAGCTGGTTGCAGCACTTCCGGGGCTGGTGGCTGGCGGCCGACCGGCCCACGTTCGACCCGGGCCGGGCGGTGCTGATGGACTTCCGGACCCCGCAGCCGCGACGCGGGGTCTCCTTCGGCTACGTGCTGCCGGTCGACGACCGGTTCGCGCTCGTCGAGTACACCGAGTTCGGGCCGGCGCTGCTCGACGACGCCGGCTACGACGCGGCGCTGCGCGGCTACGCCGCCCTGACCGGGCTGGACCTGACCGCGCTGCGGGTGCGGGAGGTGGAGAACGGGGTGATCCCGATGACCGACGGCCCGTTCGTGGTCCGCCCGAGCCCGCGCGTGGTGCGGCTGGGCACCGCCGGCGGGGCCACCCGGCCCTCGACCGGCTTCACGTTCTCCGCCATGCTCCGCCAGGCCGACCAGGTGGCCCGCGCGCTCGCCGCCGGCCGCCCGCCGGTGCCCGCGCCCGACCCGGCGCGGTGGCCCCGCCGGCGCCTGCCGACGGACCTCACCGCGCTGCCGGTGCCGGTGCTCACCGACGAGGACGCCGGCCCCTACCTGACGCTCGGCGCGGTGCTCGCCACCGACCCGGACACCGGCGTGCGCAACCTGTCCGTGCACCGGATGTGCGTGCAGGGCCCGGACACGCTGACCATCTGGATGGTCCCGGGTCGCGACCTCGAACTGGCCCACCGGGCCGCGCTGCGCCGGGGTGCCCCGCTGCCGGTGGCGGTCCATCTCGGGTTGGGCCCGGCGGTGCTGCTCTCCTCCTGCTGCCCGACGTCGCTGGTCCCGCCCGAGGTCGACGAGCTGGCGGTGGCGGGGGCGCTGGGCGGGCGGCCGATCGAGCTGCTGCCGTGCGCCACCGTGGACGCCGAGTTCGTCGCGCACGCCGAGTACGTGATCGAGGGCGAGCTGCGGGCCGAGCAGGCGCCGGAGAGCCGGCACGGCGCCGTCGCCACCCCGGAGTTCCTCGGCTACCAGGGCCGGGCGCACCCGTCGTTGCCGCTGATCCGGGTCACCGCGATCACCGCCCGGGAGAGCCCGATCCTGCAGGCGGTCTCCGGCCCCGGGCACGAGCAGTCGGTGCTGCTGGGCTTCGGGATGGAGGCCGCGGTGCTGGACCTGCTGCGCCGCCGGGGCACGCCGGCACGGGCCGCGCACTGCCACACCGCCGGCGGCGGCCAGCTCATGGTGGTGCTCCAGTGGCCGGCCAAGCGTGACCCGGCCGACGACGCCACGGTCCGCGCCGCCGGCGAGGCGGTGCTGGACGCGTTCCGGATGGCCAAGCTGGTGCTCTGCGTCGACGAGGACGTCGACGTCGAGTCCGACCAGGACCTGTGGTGGGCGATGGTGACCCGCTTCCAGGCCGACCAGGACCTGCGGGTGCTGCCGGACCGGGAGGGCTTCCCGCTGGACCCGAGCCAGCACACCGGCTACTCCCGCTCGTTGTCGGCCGACGGACGGACCGCGAAGGCGGTCTTCGACTGCACCGTGCCGTACGCCCAGCGCGACCGCTTCCGGCGGCCCCGGTTCACCGAGCCGTCGCGTCCCGCACCGCGGCGGCCAGCAGCGCCACTCCCTCGGTGATCCGGGCGGTGGACAGCGCCGCGTACCCGATCAGGAACGCCGGCTCGGGCGGCGGGTGGGTGACGAAGTAGCCGGAGGCCGGGTAGACCCGCACGCCGCGCGTCGCGGCGGCGCGCACGATCACCGTCTCGTCGGTGCCGGGCGCGCCGCCGAACGTGACCAGCACGTGCAGCCCGGCTGCCGCGCCGGAGACGCGCACGCCGGCGCCGAAGTGCTCGTAGAGCGCCTCCAGCAGCCGGGCCCGGCGCTGTCGGTAGAGCCGGTCCATCCGGCCGATGTGCCGGGCGTACGCGCCGGATGCGACGAACTCGGCCAGGGCCTCCTGGGTGAGCGTCGGGGTCAGCCGGTCGGTGATCCACTTGATGCCGAGGAACGGCCGGACCAGGTGCGGCGGCAGGACCGCGTAGCCGATGCGCAGCGAGGGGAACAGCGTCTTGCTGAAGCTGCCGACGTAGGCGACGTCGGCGCCCTGCGGGTCGGCGGCCAGCGACGGCAGCCGCTCGGCGGTGAAGCTGAACTCGTTGTGGTAGTCGTCCTCCAGCACCGTGACGCCGTGCTCGCGGGCCCAGCGCAGCAGCGCCCGCCGCCGCCGCTCGGACATGACGAACCCGGTCGGGAACTGGTGCGACGGGGTGACGTAGACCAGGCGTACCCGGGCCGGGTCGAGGCCGTGGCCGCGGACCCGGTCGGCGATCTCGTCGACCCGCAAACCCTCGGAGTCGACCGGGACCGGCACCACCGCGGCCCGGGAGTAGCCGAAGATCTGCCGCAGCACGGTGTGGCTCGGGTCCTCGATCACCACCACGTCGTCGGGGCCGACGAGCTGCCGGACCAGGATGTCCATGGCCTGGGTGGCCCCGCTGGTCACGATCGTGTGCTCGCGGGAGACGTCCAGCGCCCGGCTGCGCCGCAGCAGCGCGGTGATCTGGTCGCGCAACGCCGGGGAGCCCTCGGCCGGGCCGTAGCCCAGGGCCACCGCGTCGGCCCGGCTCACCGCCTCGGCCAGCGACTGCCGCCACCGGGCCACCGGGAAGCTGGCCAGCGCCGGGGTGCCGTGCCGGAAGTCGTACGCGCCGTCGGGCCGGTGCATGGGTGCCGGCTCCCACGGCCGCCACAGCGGGCTGCCCG
>NZ_CADEAU010000234.1 GCF_902825405.1 Micromonospora maritima
GGGCGCGTCGACCACGGCCGGGTCGCGGCCGGCGCGGGCCAGCCAGGCCACCACGCTGGTGCCCGCCGTCACCGACGCCCCGCCGAGCGTGGTGTCGACGGCGGCCACCCGCCGCCAGGTGACGATCGGCGGCTCCAGCCGCAGCCCCTCCTCGACCACGTCGTCCACGCCGACCTCACCGGTGCGCAGCCCGGCCCGTACGACCGGTTCGCCGGCCAGTCGGTGCAGCAGCAGGGTGAGGAACTGCGAGGTGGTCTCCTGGCCGGCGACGAGCAGGAAGAACAGCGCGCCGACCACCACGTCGGGGGAGTGCCCGGCGGCGCGCAGCCGCGCGGCGAGCCCACCCCCGGTGGCGGCGAACTCCCGCAGCACGGTGTGGAACCGGCCCACCTCGGCGGCCAGCGCCAGCTGCCGGGAGGAGTCCAGCGGCGCCCAGAACAGCTCCAGCGCGGCCCGGGCGAAGTCCTTCACCGCGCCGACCGGGGCGTCCGGCAGCTCGACCAGCCGGGCCAGCACCAGCAGCGGCAGGTCGGCGGCCAGGTCGGCGTGCAGGTCGACGGCCCGGCCCGCGTCGAGCGCGTCCGTCAGCCGGGCCACCCGGTCCCGGACCAGCCCGGTCAGCCAGGGCCGCTGGGCGGCCACCCGGTGCGGGTGCAGCGCGTCGGCCACGACGCCGCGGATCTCCGGGTGGCTGGCGCCGCCGTTGTTCGCCAGCGTCGGCGGCAACCGGAACCGGTGGCCGGCGAGCACCCGCAGCGCGGTCACCGGGATCGGGGTCACCGCATCGAGCGCGTTGTCCGGCCGGAACGTCACCGGGTCGGCGAGCACCCGGCGCACCAGCGCGTGCCGGGTCACCACGAGGTGCGGCACGCCGACGTGGTCGACCACGGTGGCCAGGTCCGGCCACGGTCCGTCGACGGACTTCCCCCAGCCCCGGAACAGCACGCGCCGACGCTACCGACGTGCTCCGGGTGGGTTCGGGTCCAGCTCCCAGACGGTGGTGCGCTTCACCCGTACGCTCTCCAGCGCCTCGGACACCGGCACGTCGTACGCGGCCAGTTCGGCGAAGCGCTCGCGGGGGAGGAACGCCCGGCCCGGGTCGCCCACCAGCACGCGGGCGCCGGCACGGGCGGCCCGGAGCAGGAAGCGCAGCATCCGGCGGGCCATCGCCTCGCTGTAGAAGACGTCCCCGGCCAGCACCACCTCGGCGTCGCCGGCGTCGGCGTCGAGGATGTCGCCGAGTTCGGCGTCGACGCGTACCCCGTTGGCCTCGGCGTTGAGCGCGACGGCGGCGACGGCCCGCTCGTCCACCTCGACCGCCCGGACGGCGGCCGCGCCGGCCCGGGCGGCGGCGATGGCGACCAGGCCGGAGCCGGATGCCAGGTCGAGCACGCGGCGGCCGGCGACCAGTTCGGGATGGTCGGTGACGTAGCGGGCCAGGCCCTGCCCGCCGGCCCAGGCGAAGGCCCAGAACGGCGGGGGCTGGGCGCTGCGGAACTCGCCCTCGGTCAGCTCCCAGAGACCGATCGGCTCGTCGGCCTGGTGCAGCCGCACCTCGGGGACGAAGGCGACCGGGGCCAGGCGGGCGTGCAGCCGGACGAACGCGGCGGACAGTTCGGACACCGGCCGATTGTGTCCCACCGGGGTCGCCGTACCGATCCCGGGCGTGTCGCGGGGCGGCGGTGACCGGTTCACCACCGTCGGTGAAAGGGGCCCCCGATGTTGACGACCGGTGCGAACACGCCCGTCTACCGGCCGGCCGGGCCCGCTCCTAGCGTTGCCTGTGGACACGACCGAGGTGAGGGAGGCGTGGTGAGCGGGTGGCGGCACGCGCTGCGGATCGGGCTGGTGCTGACCTGTCTGGCGGGAGCCGGCTACGGCGGGGCGGCGCCGGCACGGGCGGCGGCCGCGTTCTCCACGGAGTTGAGCGGCCTGCCCGACGAGTTCACCGCCGGCGACCGGGTGGAGACGCTCTCCGCGGTGGTGTCCCGGTCCGACCGGGGCGCCCGCTCGGAGTGCGTCAAGGTGCGCTGGTCGATGCTGCTGCGGGTGGACGGCCTGCGGCTGGACCAGGTGAAGGTGGACCGGGTCGAGGAGACCGGCTCGTTCCCGCTGGAGATCCGCGCCGAGGGTGACACCGCCCGGCTGACCGACCGGGAGCTGGACCCGGGGGTGCTCTGTCCGGGGCGCACGGTGACCGCCCGCTACCGGGTGGCCTTCGCCGAGGACGTCGGGCGCGGTCGGGTCAGCTTCGCCGCCGAGGCGTACGACCCGCAGTCGCGGCTGCTGGCCCGGCGGACCGCCTCGCGTCAGGTGGTGGGCGAGGCGGCCGAGCCGACGCCGGAGCCGACCCCGACCAGCGCCGAGCCGACCGACCCGGCCACCGAGGAGCCGGCCACCGAGGAACCGGTGACGGAGGAACCGACCGACGCGGCGGTGGTCGAGCCGCCGCCGGGCGCGGCCGGCCGTCCGGTCGCCGCGACCGGAGGTTTCGGCGTGGTGCAGGCCGCCTTCCTGCTCGGCGGCCTGCTGCTCTTCCTCGGGGCCGGACTCCTGCTGCGGATGCGCCGCCTGCTGCGCACCGCCGACGGTGCGGGGGAGGACCTGCCGCCGTCGTTCGAGCGGCGGCGGACCCGGCGACGGTGGCGTTGACCGGCGTTGACCGGCGTCAGCCGGACGCCGCCGCCCGGGCATACGCGGGCGCGCCGGCGGTCGTCGCCGGCCGCAGCGACAGCACGGTGCCCAGTCCGGCGACCTCCTGCCGCTGGACCGAGAACTCCGCGGCCAGGGACCGGCTCACGTACGCCAGCGTGTCCCGGTCGGTGGCGCACATCTCCGGCGCGCCCGCGTCGGTGGCCACCAGGTGCACCTCGCCGGCCAGCAGCAGCGACGAGTTGACGAACTGGCACAGCTCCGGCCACAGCAGGTAGCGCCAGAAGTCCACGCTGACCACCGCGTCGAGGCTGCCCGGCGGGAGTGGCGGCGCGAGGCCGATCAGGTGGAAGTTGGTCGGCCCGACCGGCGCGGCGTAGTCGAACGTCAACGCGGACGCGGGCAGGCCGGCGTCGGCGGACCCGGTGCCCACCCAGAGCACCCGGGGGCCGGGCAGCCGGTCGGCGAGCCGGGCCACGGCGGGTCCGATCGCGCAGGTCGACCGCTCGGCGCAGGCGCGCACCAGCGAGCGGTAGAGCAGGATCCGCTTGACCGCCTCGGGGCCGACGATGACGCTGAGGAACTCCCACTCCAGGCACGGGTAGAGGGCGGTGATCGAGCGCGTGTTCGCCATCATCTCGGCCCAGTTGCGACCCATGTTGCGGTGGTGCGGCAGGTGGACGACGCGGGCGTCGTCGTCGTAGCCGAAGCGCGCCCCGGCGCGGTCCACCCGGTAGAACAGCTCGATGTCCTCCATGCCGTAGCTGAGCGCGAACTCCTCGCGGAAGCCGCCGACCCGGTCGAACAGCTCGCGGCTCAGCGAGATGTTGTGGGTGTACGCGACGGTCCAGCCCACCTCCAGCCAGTCCCGCCGCTGGTCCGGCACGCCGTCCGGGGGGAACCGCATGTCGCCGCCGTGCGGGGAGAGGCGGGGGATCGCGTCCGGGTCGTCGTCCAGCACGGCGGGCAGGTGGGCCAGGCCGATCTCGTCCCGGCGCCCGATCAGCACCTCCGGGTTGCCCGGCTCCCGGTGGTGGGCCAGGTGCCGCTCCAACAGGTCGGGCAGGGACCAGGAGTCGGCGTCCAGGAAGACGAGCAGGGGCGCGCCGGCGTGCCGGACCCCCTCGTTGCGGACGCCCGCGCGCCCGCGTCGCTCGGCCGGTTCCACCACCCGCAGGCGTAGGCCGGCGCCGGCCGCCAACGCCTCGGGGTAGCCGTCGGGGGATCCGCCGTCGCGCACCACGACCACCTCGTAGCGGTCCGGTGGCAGGGTCTGGCGGGCCAGCGCCCGCAGGGTCAACTCCAGGCAGTGCGGGTCCTGGAAGGTCGGCATCACCACGCTCAGCTCGGGGGTGCCGGTGGTCTGCAACGACATGCGAGGGTCTCCATTCGTCGGACCGCGGCGGGCGTGCGCCACCGGGGCCGTCGGGCGCGGGCGGGTACGTTGCGGGCCGCCGGCGCGGGCGTGCGGGAAGGGCCGGCCGTGGGGTGAGGGCCGGGAGCGCTCTCCGGGATGAGCCGACGATAACCGTACGCATAGTTGACAGTCACTCAAGGTAGGGGTCGTTAGGGGTCACCTGCTTTACAAAAAATTGGGTCTTGTAAAAGAGCGTGACGGCTGCCACAGTCGGTCCAGGAGTCGACCGATCGGAGTCCGTAGATGCGCACCGACACCGTTCCGTGGCGGGACACCCGCAAGCCGCTCTGGCCGCTCGCCCTGCTCGTCCCCGTGCTGCCGTTCGTGGCCTGGTCGGTCTGGCACGGCACCGGCGCGGGGTGGGCCTGGTGGCTGACGCCCGCCGTGGTCTTCGGCCTCATCCCGGTGATCGACCTGCTGATCGGCGACGACCGGGAGAACCCGCCGGACGAGGCGGTGCCGGCGTTGCAGGCCGACGGCTACTACCGCTGGCTCACCTACCTCTACCTGCCGGCCCAGTACGCCGCCCTGGTGCTGTGCTGCGCCGTGTGGGCCGGCGGCGGGCTCTCCTGGTGGGCCGCCGCCGGCCTGGTCGCCACCGTCGGGGTGGTGGACGGCATCGCCATCAACACCGCCCACGAGCTGGGGCACAAGCGGGAGAAGGCGGAACGCTGGCTGTCCAAGATCGCCCTGGCCCCGACCGGCTACGGGCACTTCTACGTCGAGCACAACCGCGGTCACCACACCCGGGTCGCCACCCCGGAGGACCCGGCCAGCTCACGCCTGGGCGAGACGTACTGGGCGTTCTGGCCGCGTACGGTCTGGGGCAGCCTGCGCTCGGCCTGGCGGCTGGAGACCGGGCGGTTCCGCCTGCGCGGCCGCAGCCCGTGGACGTGGCGCAACGACGTGCTCAACGCCTGGGCCATGACCGTGCTGCTCTACGCCGCGCTGGCGGTGGCGTTCGGCCCCGCCGTGCTGGTCTTCCTCGTTCTCCAGGCGGTGGTCGGCTTCTCCCTGCTGGAGGTGGTCAACTACCTCGAGCACTACGGGCTGGCCCGGCAGCGCACCGCCGCGGGCCGCTACGAGAAGGTCGATCCCCGGCACAGCTGGAACAGCGACCGGACGGTCACCAACGTGTTTCTCTTCCAGCTCCAGCGGCACAGCGACCACCACGCCAACCCGCTGCGCCGCTACCAGACGCTGCGCAGCTTCGACGCCTCGCCGCAGCTGCCCGCCGGCTACGCCACCATGGTGGTCGCCGCGCTGGTGCCCCCGGTCTGGCGCCGGGTCATGGACCACCGCGTGCTCGCCCACTACGGCGGCGACCTCTCCGCCGCCAACGTGCACCCGCCGGCCCGCGCCCGCCTCGCCCGCCCCGCGTCCCACCCCGCATCCTCCGCACCCACCCCCCGCCCCCAGGGGTGATCGGGGAGTTCGCGTCCGTGTTCCGGTGCGACGCGGACGCGAACTCCCCGAGCGACGTCTCCCGCCGGGGCGGACTCAGTCGAGCTGGCCGGGTTCCAGGCCCAGCTCGCGGGCGGCGACCAGGCGGATCCACTCGGCGATCTGCCGCCGGGTGATCACCCGCTCGTGCACCGCGAGCTGCACGGCCAGGCCGTCCATCACGGCGCTGATCCGCCAGGCGGCGCCGGCCGGGTCGGGGCAGTCGAAGGTGCCGTCGGCGACCCCGTCGGCGATCACCGAGGCCAGGTCCTGCCGCCACCGCAGGTCCAGCCGGCGGGAGAGCTTCTCCAGCTCCGGTGTCCGCAGCGACTCGGACCAGCCGTCGATCCACATGGCCCAGGAGGTGGATCGGCCGGTCGGCGCGTAGAGCCGCAGCATCCGCCGCAGTTTCGCCAGCGGCGGGGCGGAGGATCGGAGCACCGCGTCGAGTCGGGCCAGGTCCTGCTCCACGGCGTACGCGAAGGCCTGCGCGAGCAGCCGGTCCTTCGTCGCGAAGTGGTAGAACACGAGTGCCTGGCTCACGCCGGCGGCCTCGGCCACGTCGGCGGTGCGGGTGTTGGCGAGCCCTCGTTCCGCGATCACCTCGCAGGCCGTGCGCAGCAGCGCGTCCAGGCGGATCTCGGCGGCACGTCTCGTCACGCGGTTACCGTAACCCATCCGAATGACCACGAGGAGTTACCGGAGCGGCCGGTCGACGGTGGGACAGTCGGATGCCGGACACTCCACCCGCGGGCTGGATCCGCAGGTGGGCCCGCATCTCGACGGCCTCTCCGGGTCCTTACCCAGGCTCCTAGGAAGCTCTGCGGGAGGTGCGGCACCCTGCCGCCCGGACTCGCCGGGAGGGGACCCGATTTGGCAACCGTTCCCGGGCTCGGCTAAAGTTCTCATCCGTCACCGGGAAACAGCCGGGGACGTGCGGACGTAGCGCAGCTGGTAGCGCATCACCTTGCCAAGGTGAGGGTCGCGGGTTCGAATCCCGTCGTCCGCTCGGAGATGCCGCCACGCATGTCGGGGGCAACCTCGGTGGAGTGGCCGAGAGGCGAGGCAACGGCCTGCAAAGCCGTGTACACGGGTTCAAATCCCGTCTCCACCTCGGCAGTTGACGAGGGCGATTGGCGCAGTGGGAGCGCGCTTCCTTGACACGGAAGAGGTCACTGGTTCAAACCCAGTATCGCCCACCATCGGAAAGGCCGTGTCGATCACTCGACACGGCCTTTCTTCGTGCTCGCGCTCAGGCCGACGCGCCCAGCAGCGCCTCCGCCACCGCCGTCCGACAGCTCAGCAGGGAGCGACCCTGTCGGTGGGTCACCACCAGGCCGGCGGCCCGCAGCGCGGTGAGGTGCTGCGACACCCCGGCCGGGGAGAGCCCGGTCCGGCGGGCCAGCTCCGTGGTCGACCGGGGCGCGTCCAGTGCCGCCAGCAGCCGCGCCCGGCCCCGACCCAGCACCGCGCCCAACGCGTCCGGCGCGCGTACCGGGGTCTCCCAGAGCGTGCCGACGCCGCGCGCCGGATAGGCCAGCTGGGAGACGTCGCCGGCCGCGATGCTCAACACCGACGGCCAGACGAACACCGAGGGCACCAGGACCAGGCCGCCCCCCTCGGGTACGTCCGGCGCCGGGCAGTGCCGCTGGCTGACCAGCAGCGCGTCGCCCTCCCAGCGGACCAGCTCGTGCAGGTCGTTCAGGAGCCCGGCGGTGCCGTCCTCGGCCATCCGGCGGGCCTGGTGGAAGACCTCCGCGTCGAGCACCGCCCGGATCCGGGGCCAGTCGTCGGCGACGGCCAGCCGCCAGTACGCGTCGATCTCGGCGGCCAGCCGGGCCAGCCCGGCGACCGGGTCGGCGTACAGGGCGGCCACCGCCGTCGGGCGCGGGCCGGGCAGCAGGTCCAGCTGGGCGCGGACCACCTCGGGTCGGGTGGCGCGCAGCGTCGCCAACTCCCCGGCCAGGTCCGGATCCAGGCCGACCGGCGGCGGGGTGAGGAAGTCCGGCAGGTAGCCCGGGGCCGGCGGCACCAGCCGCCACAGCAGGCCGGTGTCCGGGTCGAGCAGCCCCGCGTCGGCCAGCCGTGGTCGGACCCGGGCGGCCCAGGGCAGGTGGATCGCGTGCCGGCCGGGGTCGCGGAGCACCCGGACGCCGGCCATCACCTCCCACAGGCCGGACAGTGCGAACCGGACCCGCGCCACGGCGCCCGCGGACAGGCCGATCGCGACCACGAGGCCCCCTTCGTTTCAGCCAGGACTGAAACAATACGGCGACCGGTCGACCCGGGCCGAGACTGACCGGGTGAACGAACAGCACATCCGAGCCCGACAGTTCCGCAGCCTGCACGTACCCGGCGAGCCGCTGGTCCTGGTCAACGCCTGGGACGCGGCCAGCGCCCGGATCGTGGCCGCCGCCGGCGCCCGCGCGGTCGCCACCACCAGCGCCGGCGTGGCGTGGAGTCGCGGCGCGCCGGACGGCGACGCGCTCGCGCGGGAGACCGCCGTCGACGTGATCCGCCGGGTCGCCGCCGCGGTGCGGCTGCCGGTCACCGCCGACATCGAGTCCGGGTACGGCGACCGCCCCGACGACGTCGCCGAGACCGTCACCGCGGTGCTCGCGGCCGGTGCCGTCGGAGTCAACGTCGAGGACGCCCGGCACGACGGCGGCGGGCCGCTGCGCCCGGTCGAGGAGCAGTGCGCCCGGCTCGCCGCGGTCCGCGCCGCCGCCGAGCGCGCCGGCGTTCCGCTGTACCTGAACGCGCGGGTGGACACCTTCCTGCGGGGCGTCGGCGGGGTGCCGGAGACGGTGGCGCGGGCCGAGGCGTACCTGGCCGCCGGCGCG
>NZ_CADEAU010000235.1 GCF_902825405.1 Micromonospora maritima
CGAGCGCGCCCGGGCGGCGGCACGGGCCGCCGACGCCGCCCCGGCCGACACCCGCGGGCCACTGCACGGCGTGCCGACCGCGATCAAGGACCTCACGCTGACCGCCGGGGTACGGACCACCTTCGGCTCCGCCGCCTTCGCCGACTTCGTCCCGCCGGTCGACGCCGACGTGGTCCGCTTCCTGACCGCCGCCGGCCTGGTCAGCCTCGGCAAGACCACCACCTCCGAGCTGGGCTGCTCGCTCTACTCGGAGGGGCGGGTGGCACCGCCGGCCCGCAACCCGTGGGACCCGGCGTACACGGCGGGCGGGTCCAGCGGCGGCGCGGCCGCCGCGGTCGCCGCCGGGCTGGCGCCGGTGGCCCAGGGCTCCGACGGCGGCGGGTCACTGCGCATCCCGGCCGCGCTCTGCGGCCTGGTCGGCTACAAGCCGAGCCGCGGCCTGGTCTCCGGTGGCCCGCTCGGCTTCGGCGCGTTCGGGCTGCCCACCAACGGCCCGCTCGGCCGCACCGTCACCGACGTGGCGGCGTTGCTCGACGTGCTGGCGCAACCGGTGCCCGGGGAGCCCTACCTCCCGCCGGCCGCCCCGGCGGGCGGCACCTCGGCGTCGCCCGCGCCGCCGCCCCCGGCCGGCTGCGGATCGGTCGCTTCACCACGCCGATGCTCGCCGACGAGCCGGTCCACCCGGACTGTGTCGCCGCCGTCGACCGGGCCACCGCCCTGCTCGCCGAGGCCGGCCACGAGGTGGTCGAGGTCCCCGCGCCGCTCGGCCCGGAGGCCTGGCCGATGTTCGAGACCGTCTGGTACGCGCTGGCGCTCGCCCCGGTGCCCGCCGACCGGGAGGACGACCTGCTGCCGCTGACCCGGTTCCTCCGCGAGCGGGGCGAGGCGATCGGCGCCGCCCGGCTGATGGCCGCGCTCGGCGAACTCCAGGCCCAGGTACGCCGCGGGGTGCGCCGCACCGCCGGCTGCGACCTGCTGCTCTGCCCCACGCTGGCGGCGCCGCAGGCGCCTGTCGGCGCGTTCGCCGCGCTCGACCCGGCCGAGGATTTCGACAGGCAGCGCCGCTTCTCGCCGTACTGCGCCGTCTTCAACGTCACCGGCGACCCGTCCGTTTCGCTTCCGGTCGGCCGGACCGCCGGGGGCCTGCCGGTCGGGGTGCTGCTCACCGGCCGCTACGGCGACGACGCGACATTGATCGCCACTGCCGCGCAACTGGAGCACTGCTGTGGCGGATGGGATCAGCACCCCGCAATCTGGCGGGCCGCCGACTCCGCTAACGTGAACATCACAAGCGAGGTCGGGCGCGGCCCGTCGTGACCGTCCACCCGACCCGGAACATTCCTGGTCTCTCTTTCCGCCTGGGGGCGTTGGGATTGTCTGTTACCGAGACAGTGGTGGTCTTCGTCGGCATCCCGCTCGCCGCGGTGCTGGTGATCGCCGGTCTGGCGGCCGTCGGCAGCCGTGGCGGCGGTGGCGGCGCCAAGCGCTACCGGCCGGGCCGGCCCTTCGACTTCACTCCGGTCTGGTTCCTGGGCCGCCCGGAGCAGCTGGCCGACTCGGCCGGCACGGCGCTGACCGCCGGGGCGCAGGCCCCGGCGCTGACCAGCCGCAAGCAGGAGCAGGCCGGCCGGGAGGCGCCGGCCGGTGGAACCGGAGGCGCAAGTGACCGTTGGTGAAGCGCGGCCCACGACCGGGACGGGCACCCCGCCCGACGTGCTGGACGGGCCGTTCTCGACCCGGCAGCTGCTCCGCATCGACGAGGCGCTCCGCCTGGCCGACCAGGGCACCGGCCTGGTCTTCTCGGTCTACGTGGGCGGCCTCGACGAGCCGATCCGCGAGCACGCCGAGCGGCTGCACCGGCAGCTCGCCGAGCCGGACAAGTCGGTGCTGATCGCCGTGTCGCCCAACCAGCGGCAGCTGGAGATCGTCACCGGCAGGTACGCCCGCAAGCGCATCCCGGACACGTACGCCAAGCTGGCCGCGCTCTCCATGGTGGCCGCCTTCGGCGGCGGCGACCTGGCCGGCGGCGTCATCCAGGGCCTCGACCAGCTCGCCAGCCACGCCGGCAAGGGCTGAGCGCCCGCCGACAGACACGACGAAGCCCGGCCCACGTCCGCGTGGGCCGGGCTTTCTCGTGGTCTCAGCGCGGCGAGGCGGAGGGCCATGCGCAGATCGTCCGCCAACTCCTGGTGGGCGAACCCCGGGTGGGATCACGTGCGGGCTCCCGTCGACGATCTCGTAGCGGTGAACGGCCGGGGTCGGCGCGGGCTCCCACCCGCGCCGGCCCCGGCCGTCGTGCTCCGTGCTCAGGCGCTGCGGGCGTCCCGCTCGCGGGCCTTCAGCGCGCGCACCACGCCGTCGCGTCCCTCGGCCACCAGCCGTCGCAGCGACGCCGGCTGGCCGTCCCGGGCCAGCCACGCGTCGGTGGCCGCGACCGTGTCCTCGTCGACCAGGTACGCCGGGTAGGCGAGCTGCACGAACTCCTGCGCCGGCTCGCTGTCCCGCTGCGCCCAGACCTGGTCGACGGTGGCGAAGTAGCGCTCCCGGTAGGGCGCGGTCAACTCGACCTGCGCCGGGTGGGTGAAGCCCTGCAGCAGCGCCCGGTTGCGCCAGTTGGGCAGCGCGTCCGGGCCGGTGAGCTGCGCCCAGACCGCGGCCTTGTTCGCCTCGGTCGGCACCAGCGCGTACGCGTACGCGGCCTCCCGCTCGCCGCTGGCCGTGCGGTCGCCCGCCAGCTCCGCGTCCACCTCGGCCGTGCCCGCCGCACCGTTGGCGACGAGCGACTGGAGCACCGTCCAGCGCAGCTCGGTGTCGACGGTCAGCCCGTCCGGCACCCCGTTGCCGTCCAGCCAACCCCGCAGCGTCGCCAGGTCCTCGCCCGAGCGGGCCGACGAGGCGTAGGCCCGGGCCCAGGCGAGCTGGAAGCCGCTGCCCGGCTCGGCCGCGGTGAGCGCGGTCCGCGCGGTGCGGGCCAGGTCGGCCCAGCCGGTCGGCGCCCACGCCGGGTCGGCGTAGAAGGTGAGCGCGGTGGTCGCCTGTCGCAGGATCGCGGTGACCAGGTTGATGTCGGTGTCCTCGGTCAGCCCGGCCAGCACCAGCGTCACGTAGTCCCGGGCGGACAGCTCGGCGTCGCGGGTCATGTCCCAGGCGGCCGTCCAGCACAGCGCCCGGGCCAGGGACGAGTCGAAGTCGGCGATGTGCTGCACCACCGTCGACATGGACCGCTCGTCCAGCCGCAGCTTCGTGTAGGAGAGGTCCTCGTCGTTGAGCAGCAGCACGTCCGCGGCGGGCTTGCCGTGCAGCGCGGTCAGCTCGGTCACCTCACCTGTCACGTCCGTCTCGACCAGCTCGCGGCGGACCAGCCGGCCGTCGGTCAGGTCGTAGAGACCCACCCCGATCCGGTGGGTACGCAGCGTCGGGTACCCGGCCGGCGCCTCCTGCCGGACCAGCACCCGCTCGTACGCGCCTTCGGCGCCGATCGTGACGTCCGGACGCAGCGTGTTGACCTGCGCCGTCTCCAGCCACTGCGCGGCGAACTTGCGCAGCTCCCGGCCGGAGGCCGCCTCCAGCTCGGAGAGCAGGTCGTCGAAGGTGGCGTTGCCCCACGCGTGCTTGCCGAAGTAGGCGCGCAGGCCGGCCAGGAACGGCTCCTCGCCCACGTACGCGACGAGCTGCTTGAGCACGCTGGCGCCCTTGGCGTACGTGATGCCGTCGAAGTTGACCTCGACGGCCTCCAGGTCCGGCATCTCGCAGTAGACCGGGTGGGTGGAGGAGAGCTGGTCCTGCCGGTAGCCCCAGTTCTTCCGGATGGACAGGAACGTCGTCCAGGCGTCGGTGAAGCGGGTGGCGTGGGTGTTGCACCAGTGGCTGGCCCACTCGGCGAACGACTCGTTCAGCCACAGGTCGTTCCACCAGCGCATGGTGACCAGGTCGCCGAACCACATGTGCGCCAGCTCGTGCAGGATCGTGTTGGCGCGCTGCTCGTACTCGAAGTCGGTGACCTGGGACCGGAAGATGTAGTGCGACTCGGCGTGCGTGACGCAGCCGAAGTTCTCCATCGCGCCGGCGTTGAAGTCGGGCACCCAGAGCTGGTCGTACTTGGGCAGCGGGTAGCGCACGCCGAACTTCTCCTGGAAGAAGTCGAAGCCCTGCGTGGTGATCAGGTGCAGGTCGTCGGCGTCCAGGTGCGGGGCCATGCTGGCCCGGCAGAAGTAGCCCATGTCGATGCCGTCGTGGGTGTGGCGCACCTCGTGGTACGGCCCGGCGCAGAGCGCGGTGATGTAGGTGCTCATCCGCTCCGACAGCGCGAAGTGCAGCGTCTTCAGGCCCTCCCCGGCGGCCTCCTCACGGGCCACCGGCATGTTCGACACCACCTTCCAGTGGTCCGGAACGGTGGCGTGCCAGGTGTAGACGCTCTTCAGGTCGGGCTGGTCGAAGCAGGCGAAGACCCGCTGCGCGTCGGCGGTCTCGAACTGGCTGTAGAGGTAGGTCTCGCCGTCCACCGGGTCGACGGTGCGGTGCAGGCCCTGCCCGCTGTTGGAGTAGCCGAAGTCGGCGTCGACCACGAGCACGTTCTCGGCGGCCAGCCCGGTCAGCGTGAGGCCCTTCTCGGCCGACCAGTCGGCCAGGTCGACCGGGGTGCCGTTGAGCGTGGCCGAGCGCACCGACTCGGCGGCCACCTCGATGAAGGTCTCCGCGCCCGGCTCGGCGCAGCGGAACCGGACCTCGGTCACCGAGCGGAACGTGCGGCCGGTGGGCTGCACGGCGGTCGACAGGTCAAGACTGATGTCGTACCCGGTCACCTCGAGCAGGCGGGCCCGCTCGGTCGCCTCGACCTGGGTCAGGTTGCGCACTCCCGGCACTGTTCGTCTCCATCCCACTCGTCTCGCCGCGCCCCGCGGCACCGGCCTCGCCCCAGTCCGCTCGTGGCGGCCGGCCGAAACCGAGTCTTCCATGCACACACCGCCTTCGGTGGTCGAGGTCACGCTCTCATTCCGGTACCGGTCGATGCGGCTCGGGGTGAGGATCGGAGGTGAAGGCGCCGGGGCTCCCGGCGCGGGGAAGTCGTGAAGGGATGACACCGTGACCGAACGTGTCACCGCGGACATGTGGTTCGACCCGCTGTGCCCCTGGGCGTGGATCACCTCCCGCTGGCTGCTGGAGGTCGAGCAGGTCCGGGACGTGGACATCCGGTTCCACGTGATGAGCCTGGCCGTGCTCAACGAGGGGCGGGACCTGCCCGAGGAGTACCGGGACCTGATGCGCAAGGGCTGGGGTCCGGTACGGGTGTGCATCGCCGCCGAGCAGGCGCACGGCGGCGAGGCGCTGGCGAAGCTCTACACCGCGATGGGTACCCGGATCCACCTCGGCAAGGAGGAGTTGGGCCGGGACATGCTGGTGGGCGCGCTCACCGACGTCGGCCTGGACCCGGCGCTCGCCGACGCCGCCGACTCGACGCAGTACGACGACGCGCTGCGGGCCAGCCACGAGGCGGGCATGCGGCCGGTCGGCACCGAGGTGGGCACCCCGGTGGTCCACGCCCCGGGTCCGGACGGCCGGCAGGTGGCGTTCTTCGGTCCGGTGATCACGCCGGCGCCGAAGGGCGAGGCGGCCGGCCGGCTCTGGGACGGCGTGCTGCTGGTCTCCGCCACGCCCGGCTTCTACGAGCTCAAGCGCACCCGCACCCAGGGCCCCATCTTCGACTGAGGTGCAAGGAAGGGCCCCTTGTTAACGCCTCCGGTAGAGGAGGGGCCCCCGCTTAACACGCACCGAGCCCCGCGTCGCCCGTCACCGGGTCGGCGCGGGGCTCGTTTCACCGGGTGTCCCAGCCGGCGGCCCCGAGCGAGGCCGCACCACGGCAGCTCCTGGAGGCGTTCCCATGGGTAAGCACCGCCGCATGTCCGACGACGCGCCGCAGCCGGCGACCGAGGACTCCGGTGCGACGTACTGGTCGGTGGTCGAGGGCGACTGGCCGGCCGGCCCGGCCGACCTGGCCGACCTGCTGGCCCCGCCGATCGTGGTCGGCGTGGCCCGGGTGGTGGCCACCTCGCGGATGACCCCGCCCGAGGCCGATCGGCCCGTTCGCGTCCCGGCGCGGTCCGGCGCCGCCGGCCACCCGGCCACCGCCGGGGCGACGACGGTACGCCTCAACGCCGGCTCCCGCCCGGCCGCGCCGACCCGCCGCCCGCCGGTCCCGGGCCGGCACCGCAACTCCACCGCCTGAGCCGAGCCGGTGTTAAGCGGGGCCCCCTCCTCTACCGGAGGCGTTAACAAGGGGCCCTTCCTTTCACCTGGTGGAAGGGGGCGAGTCCGGCGGCGGCGTGCAACGGCGCCCGGGTAGCGTCAGCGGGCATGACGGTCGTGCATCCGATCACCCGGGCCTGGATCACCACTGGCGGCACCGGCGCGCAGAACTACGACGAGTTCGCCGACGACGCGGAGATCACCGCCATCGTCGAGGCGAACCCGCACTCTGCCCTGGGCATCGAGATGCCCCACCGGGCGCCGGGCAGCCTGGGGAAGTCCTTCCTCGACGCGCTCCCGGACGCGGTGGCCCGCCTCGGCGAGGCCAAGGCGGACGGCAGCTACACCCCGGCCGAGCAGGTCGTGGTGCTCTACCGGATCAGCGCGCCCGGCGAGGAGAGCGCGTACGGGTTGTGGGCGATGGTCGACACCGACCAGATCTCCACCCGGGCCGACGAGCCGGGTCTGGTGATCCGCAACGAGGACGTGTTCATCGCCAAGGTGCGCGAGCGCGTCGCGTTGGCCGAGGCGCTCGGTCACCTGCTCTCGCCCGTACTCCTGCTCCAGACCGGGCGGGGTGACGAGCTGCACGCCGCGCTCGCCACGGCGACCGAGGCGGCCGGCGCGCCCGCCGCGACCGACGTCGACCAGTCCGGCCGTACCCACGCCATCTGGCTGGTCGGGCCGGGCCCGGAGCAGGACGAGCTGACCGCGCTGGCCGGCGGCGGAGAACTGGTGGTGGCGGACGGCAACCACCGCAGCCTGGCCGCCCAGACCGGCGGCTTCCCGCGCTTCCTGGCGGTGGTCACCACGCCCGCGTCGGTCGCCATCCAGCCCTACAACCGGCTGGTCAGCGAGCTGACCACCACCCCGGACGAGCTGCTCGACCGGCTCCGCGCCGCCGGCGCGGAGGTCACCGGGGTCGACGGCCCGGTCGGGGTGCCGGCCGACGGCGGCACCGTGCACCTCCACCTCGCCGGCCGGGGATACGCGGTGACGCTGCCGCACGTCGGCGCCGGCCGGTTGGAGAACCTCGACCACGCGCTCGTCGAGCGGCTGCTGCTGCGCGACGCGCTGGGTCTCGACCCGGGCGACAAGCGGATCACGTACGTGGGCGGCGACTACCCGGCGAGCTGGCTCACCGGTGAGGTCGACGCCGGCCGGGCCGAGCTGGCCGTGCTGGTGGCGCCGGTGACCGTGGACGACTTCGTCGCGGTCAACCTGGCCCGGGAGAAGATGCCGCGCAAGAGCACCTGGTTCACCCCGAAGGCGCGGGCCGGGCTGGTGGTGGCGGAGCTGCCGCGCTGACCGGCGTGTGACGAATCCGCCTCCGGGTCGCCGCCCGCGCGCCGGCCCGGGGGCAGGCCTGTCAGACTGCGCGGTATGCGCGTCTACCTGGGATCCGACCACGCCGGCTTCGAGTTGAAGGTGCACCTGGCCAACCACCTGGCCAAGCAGGGCTACGAGGTGGTGGACGTCGGTCCGCACGCCTTCGACCCGGACGACGACTACCCGGCGTTCTGCCTGCACACCGGTGACCGGGTGGTCGGCGACCCGGGCAGCCTGGGCGTGGTGATCGGCGGCTCGGGCAACGGCGAGCAGATCGCCGCGAACAAGGTGGCCGGCGTCCGGGCGGCGCTGGCCTGGAACGTGGACACCGCCCAGCTCTCCCGGGAGCACAACGACGCCAACATCGTCGCCATCGGTGCCCGCCAGCACACCCTGGACGAGGCCACCGCACTGGTCGAGGCGTTCCTGACCACGCCGTTCTCCGGCAACCCCCGGCACAGCCGGCGGATCGCCCAGGTGGCCGACTACGAGCAGAGCCGCCGGCTGCCCGAGCTGCCCGCCTGACCGCGTCCGGCCGCACCCGCCCGGGTGCGGCCGTTCAGCGTCCGCCGCGCGGCAGCTCCTCGCGGGGCACCCAGTTGCGGCGGACCAGCACCACCCGTTCCTCGGCCTCGGCGAGGTCGTCCCCGGTGGGGCGGGCGGCGTCCCGGGCCCGCATCGCGGCGGTCACGCTCACCTGCGACGACCCCGAACCGACAAGGCCGCGCAGCCCGCGCTCGCCCTCGTCGGCGGCGGAGCCGGCGCGCCGGCCCCGTGG
>NZ_CADEAU010000236.1 GCF_902825405.1 Micromonospora maritima
GCCGCCAGCACGGCCAGGACCTGCTCGGCGGTGGGTGGCTGCTGGGGCACCAGGCCGGCACCCTGCCGCAGGACCACCTCGCCGGCCAGGTAGTCGAGCGCCAGGCCGGTCAGCGCGACCGGCCAGCCCGGCAGCCGGTCGACCACGGCGACGGTGGCCAGGACCACGGCGAGCAGCGCGCCCGCGCCCAGCGCGACGAGCGTGCGGTCCAGCTGCAACGAACCGGTCGGGAAACCCTGGACCAGGTCGACGAAGCCGGCCTGACGGGCGACCGCGAGGCCACGCGTGCCGAAATACGCCCCGACCGCCACCGCCGCCACCGCGCCGGCCACCGTGGCGGCGGCCGAGGGCGTACGTGGGTTTCCGTCCATCGTGGTGCCTCCCCCGCATCCGTGGACGGGCAGATGCTGTCACACCCGGGCCACCGTCCGCTGTCCCCCGACCACCCGAATGTCGTGGAGTGACCCGGCCCGGCTGCCTACCATCGGTTGATGACCGACACGACGAGGACGGCCCGCGCCGGCGTTCCCGAGCGTCCGAGCCTGGACGGCCTCGAGGAGACCTGGGCGCGCCGCTGGCAGTCCGACGGCACGTACGCGTTCGACCGCACGAAGCAGCGGGCGGACGTGTACGCGATCGACACTCCCCCGCCGACGGTGTCGGGCGAGCTGCACATGGGGCACGTCTTCTCCTACACGCACACCGACACCGTGGCCCGGTTCCAGCGGATGCGCGGGCGGACGGTCTTCTACCCGATGGGCTGGGACGACAACGGGCTGCCCACGGAACGCCGGGTGCAGAACGTCTACGGCGTGCGCCCCGACCCGGCGCTGCCGTACGACCCGCGGTGGCGCCCGCCGGCCGCGCCGGTGGACGACGCGGCCCGCAAGGACCCGACCGCGATCTCCCGGCGCAACTTCATCGAGCTGTGCGAACTGCTCACGGCGGAGGACGAGAAGGTCTTCGAGGCGCTGTGGCGGCGGCTCGGGCTGTCCGTGGACTGGTCGTTGACGTACACCACGATCGGGGTGGCGGCCCGGGCGGCCAGCCAGCGGGCGTTCCTGCGCAACCTGGCCCGGGGCGAGGCCTACCAGGCGGAGGCGCCGACACTGTGGGACGTCGGGTTCGGCACCGCGGTGGCGCAGGCCGAGCTGGAGGACCGGGAGCGGCCGGGCGCGTACCACCGGCTGCGGTTCACCGGCCCCGGCGGGCGCGAGGTGCTGATCGACACCACCCGGCCGGAGCTGCTGCCGGCCTGCGTGGCGCTGGTCTGCCACCCCGACGACGAGCGGTACGCGGACCTGGTCGGCGCCGCTGTGCGTACCCCGGTGTTCGGGGTGGAGGTGCCGGTGCGCGCGCACCCGCTGGCGGACCCGGCCAAGGGCACGGGCATCGCGATGGTCTGCACGTTCGGTGACCTGGCGGACGTGACCTGGTGGCGGGAGCTGCGGCTGGACACCCGGGTGGTGATCGGCCGGGACGGGCGGCTGCTGCCGGAGCCGCCGGCCGGCGTGCCGGCGGAGCCCTACGCGGCGCTGGCCGGGCAGACCGTCAACGGCGCCCGGCGGACGCTCGTGGGGCTGCTGGCGGACGCGGGCGACCTGGTCGGCGAGCCGCGGCCGATCACCCATCCGGTGAAGTTCTACGAGCGCGGCGACCGGCCACTGGAGATCGTCTCGACCCGGCAGTGGTATCTGCGCAACGGCGGCCGGGACGCCGGCCTGCGCGAGGAGCTGCTGGCCCGCGGGCGCGAGCTGCGCTGGGTGCCGGAGCACATGCGGCACCGCTACGAACACTGGGTGGGTGGCCTCACCGGCGACTGGCTGGTCAGCCGGCAGCGGTTCTTCGGCGTGCCGGTGCCGGTGTGGTACCGGCTCGACGACGCTGGCGAGCCGGACTGGAACCACCCTCTCACACCGGACGAGGCGATGTTGCCGATCGATCCGACGAGTGCGCCGCCGCCCGGCTACGACGAGGCGCAGCGCGGTCGCCCCGGCGGCTTCGTCGGCGATCCGGACGTGCTGGACACCTGGGCCACCTCGTCGCTGACCCCGCAGATCGTCGGCGGGTGGGAGACCGATCCGGACCTGTTCGGCCGGGTCTTCCCGATGGACCTGCGCCCGCAGGGGCACGACATCATCCGGACCTGGCTGTTCGCCACCGTGGTCCGCGCCCACCTGGAGCAGGGTGTGCTGCCCTGGCGGACGGCGGTGCTCTCCGGCTGGATCCTCGATCCGGACCGGAAGAAGATGTCGAAGTCCAAGGGCAACGTGGTCACGCCGATGGCGCTGCTGGAGCAGCACGGGTCCGACGCGGTCCGCTACTGGGCCGCCAACGGCAAGCCGGGCACCGACCTCGCGTTCGACCCGGCCCAGGTCAAGGTGGGCCGCCGACTGGCCACCAAGGTGCTCAACGCGTCCCGGTTCGCGCTCGGGCTGGGCGCCGCCGACGCGCTGCGGGCCCCGGTCGGCGAGCCGTTGGACACCGCGATGCTCGCCGAGCTGTCCGGCGTGGTCGCCACCGCGACCACCGCCTTCGACGGGTACGACCACACGGCCGCCCTGATGGCCACCGAGGCGTTCTTCTGGCGGTTCTGCGACGACTACATCGAGCTGGTGAAGGAGCGCGCCTACGGCACCGGGCCGGCGGCCGACTCGGCGCGCGCGGCGCTGGCGACCGCGCTGTCGGTGCAGCTGCGGCTCTTCGCGCCGGTGCTGCCGTTCGTGACCGAGGAGGTCTGGTCCTGGTGGCGGTACGGCTCGGTGCACCGCGCGCCGTGGCCGACCACGTACGAGGTGGGCCGCGCGATGGCCGCGCCCGGCGACCCGGAGCTGTTGCGGCTGGCCGCCGACGCGCTGGGCCAGGTCCGCCGGGCCAAGTCGGAGCGCAGGCTGTCGATGCGGGCGGAGG
Source organism: Micromonospora maritima (assembly GCF_902825405.1). GTDB lineage: Bacteria > Actinomycetota > Actinomycetes > Mycobacteriales > Micromonosporaceae > Micromonospora > Micromonospora maritima. Next base: position 2,911 of record NZ_CADEAU010000236.1, read on the forward strand.
TGCCGCTGGCCGAGGCGCTCGGGCCGGCGGCCCTGCTGGAGCAGCTCACGACCGTCGCCGACGACCTGCGTGCGGCCGGCCGGATCGCCAAGCTGGATCTGCTGCCCGACCGCACCACCGAACTGGTGGTCGCCTGCGCGTTCTGAGCGGGCGGACGCGAGGGGGCGGCCGGCTCCGTAGCCGGCCGCCCCCTCGCGGCGGTGGACGTCAGGCGGCCGCGCAGGCCGTCTTCAGCTTGTCCCGGGCGGCGGTGAGATCCGCCTTGCTCGGCGCCTTCTTCGGCGCCTTGGCCCAGGTGTCGGCCAGCTCCGTCATCTCGGTCGCGACGTCCTTCACCGCGGCGTTGACCTCGTCGCTGCTGGTGAACGCGTGCGTGTAGAGCGTCGCGGCACCGGCGGAGTACTGCGCGCTGACCGCGGAGTGCCCGGCCGGCGGGCCGATCTTCTCCGCCGAGGCGACCTCCTTGAGGGCGGCCGTGATGTCCTTGTCGGCGGCGGCGCAGGTGGTCCGGGTGGCGGCGTCGACGCCCGCCGGGGTGGGTGACGCCGAGGGCGCCGAGGGGGTCGTCGGCGCGGACGCGGACGAACCCGCCGGCTCCGCCGCCGTGGTGTCGTCGCCGTCGGTGCAGCCGGACATGACGATCATCGCCACCGCGGCCGGAGCCAGCAGGGCGAGTCGAACTGAACGCAAGATTTTCTCCCCGTGTCTGATGGTGTCGCCGCCGCAACCTAGCAGACCGGGCCGGCCCGGACGGGACCCTTTTCCACCGCCGGGAGGCGTCGGAGAAAGGGTCCCGTCCGGGTCTCAGCTGGTCTCGCCGGCCACGCTGAACGAGCGGAGCCGGTCGATGGCCAGCACGGTGAAGCCGACCGCCACCAGCCCGGTGAGCACCGCCGCGACCGGCACGGACACGGTGGTGCCGAGCAGCGGGGTGGGCGCCATCCGGTCGGCCAGCGCGATCACCCACTGCTGGATGGAGAGCACCCGGGTGCCGGTGACGAACCGGCCGAGCAGCCCCTCCCAGATCAGCACGTAGACCAGGCCGAGCAGCACCGGCCGCCGGGTCACCAGGGAGAGCGCGAGGAACAGCGCCGAGTACGCCAGCGCGCCCGCCGCGGACGCGGCGACCAGGGCCAGCCCGAGACGTACCGAGTCGGCCAGCACGCCCGCGACGTAGATCGGGACGCCGACGGTGACCGCGCTGACCCCGGCCGCGACCGCGAGCTTGGGCAGCACGATCTGCCACCGGGGCAGCGGCTTGGTGAGGATGTGCACCACCGTGCCGTCGTCGATCTCGGCGCCGAGCACGCCGGTGCCCACGATCAGGGCGACCACCGGCAGCACCACGGCCAGGCCGAGACCGACCAGCACCGGCGGCCCCCACTGGCCGGGATCCACGCCGAGCGCCCGGCAGAGCACCGCCAGGCCGACGAGGATCAGCGGCAACGGCAGCAGCATGAGGAACCGGCTCCGGCCGAACAGGCCGCGGGCGGTGATCCAGGTGACTGTCGACATCAGGCCTCCACCAGATACGAGAAGACGCTCTCCAGCGACTCGTCCTCCGGCAGCAGCTGCCGGACCCGGATGCCGTGGCGGAGGGCGATGCGGGGCAGCGCCCGGGTGAACGCGCCGTAGTCGCCGGCCTTGACGGTCAGGCCGGTGCGGCCCAGCTCGACGCCGGAGACCGAGGTCTCCGCCATCAGCGCCACCGCCAGGGCCCGGTCGTCGGTCGAGCGCACCGCGAACACGTGCGGCCGGTTGGTCATCAACCGGCGGATGGTCCGGTAGTCACCGGAGGCGGCCAGCCGGCCGGCGACCATCACCTGGACCGTGCCGGACACCTGCTCGACCTCCTCCAGGATGTGCGAGCTGAACAGGATGGTCCGGCCGGTGTCGCCGAGCCGGTGCAGCAGCGCCATCATGTGCAGCCGCTGCCGGGGGTCCATGCCGTTGAACGGCTCGTCGAGCAGCAGCACCTGCGGGTCGTGGACCAGCGCGGCGGCCACCCGGGTGCGCTGCCGCATGCCCTTGGAGTAGGTGCCGATCTTCCGGTCCTGCGCGCTCTCCATCTCGACCAGCTCGATCGCCCGCCGGGTCGCCGCCTCCGGGTCGGGCAGCCGGTGCAGCTTCGCGCTGGCCAGCACGAACTCGTACGCGCTGAGGAACGTGTGCACCGCCTCGCGCTCGCTGACCAGCCCCAGTCGGCGGTAGACGCCCGGGTTGCGCCAGGTCGGCTCGCCGTCCAGGGTCACCGAGCCGCGGGACGGGGCGAGGAAGCCGGCCATCATGTGCAGCAGCGTGGTCTTGCCGGCGCCGTTCGGGCCGAGCAGGCCGGTCACGCCGGGGCCCAGCCGCATGGTGACGTCGTTGACCGCCACCACGTTGCCGTACCAGCGGGACACGCCCGCCAGGTCGAGCGTGCTGGTCGTGGCGGCGGGCACGCCGGCCGCGGGTTCTGTGCGCAGCGCCGTCATCGGGCGGCCACCTTCCGGTATCGCAGGAGCAGCAGGCTGACGCAGGCGGCGACCAGCAGCACGGCGACGACCGCGTAGACCGGCCCGAAGTCGCCGATCGGCATGCCGCCGCGTCCCTGGGTCAGCCGGTCGCCCAGCGCCCAGTTGCCCACGCCGCCGACCAGGGTCGACGGGGAGGCGAGGAAGGCCAGTTCGTTGACCGTGCGGGAGGGCATGATGGACAGCACGCCGACCACCGGCGCGGTCATCAGGAACACCGCCACGATGCCGCCGGCGGCGAACGCGCGCTTGCCGGTGAGCGAGGCGACGAGCAGGCCGATCGAGGCGAAGACCACCGCCCACAGCCCGGCGTAGAGCAGGCCGGGCAGCAGGTCGAGCAGCTCGTCCCACACCCCGCGCAGGCCCCGCGAGGTGGTGAACGCGGCCCCGAGGAACATCACCAGCTGCGGGCCGCCGAGCAGCAGCCAGAGCGCGGTGCCCAGGGCCAGCAGCTTGGCCAGCGCGTAGTCGCCGCGCGGCAGCGGCCGGGAGAAGTAGAGCGGCAGCACCCCGCTGCGCAGGTCGCGGGAGACCAGCTCGGGGGCGGCCACCGCGACGAAGAAGATGACCAGCCAGCTCATCGCGTCGGCGAACTGGGCGTACGTCATCACCACCTCGCCGATCTGGCTGCGTACCGCGGTCAGCCCGGCGGCCACCACGGTGACCACGGCGACCACCAGCCAGGGGAAGATCTTCGCCTTGGCGCTGCGGCCCAGCCCGAAGACGGTCCGCACGCCGTGCCCGTAGAGCGCGCCGAACACCTGCCGGCGGCCCAGCCGGGGACCGGTGTAGCGCTGGTATCCGATGTCGTGGATGACTCCGGTCGCGTCAGACATGGCTGGGCTCCCTCGGGGCGAAGAGCTCGGCCACCCGGTGCCGCCGCTGGTCCAGCCGGTGCAACGGCAGGTCCAGCTCGGCGACCGCGCCGAGGATCAGGTCGTAGGTGTCGTCGTCGGCGAGCGGGACGAGCAGCAGCCGCCCGTCGCGGGACACCGGCAGGTCGAGCCCGGCGAGCCGGGCGGCCAGTTCCTCCGTACCCTCGCTCACCTCGACGGCGAGCACGTCGGTGGCGGTGGTCATGGCGGCGACGCGGTCGGCGCGCAGCAGCCGGCCGCCGTCGATGGCGACGAGCGTGTCGCAGATCCGCTCCACCTCGCCGAGCAGGTGCGAGCAGACCACCACGGAGATGCCGAACTCGGTGCCGATCCGGTGGACCAGCGCGAGCATGGCGTCCCGCCCGGCCGGGTCGAGACCGTTCGTGGGCTCGTCGAGCAGCAGCAGGTCGGGGTCGTGCACCAGGGCCTGGGCGAGCTTGACCCGCTGCTTCATGCCGGTGGAGTAGCCGCCGACGGCCCGGTGCCGCTCCTCGTGCAGGCCGACGTGGCGCAGCGCCTCCGAGGCGCGTTCCCGGGCCACCGTGCGCGGCAGCCCGCTCATCCGGCCGAGGTGGGTGACCAGCTCGGCGGCGGAGAGGTCGGGCGGAAGCGCGTCGTGCTCGGGCATGTAGCCGACCCGGGCGCGGACGGCGGCCGGGTCGGTGGTGGGGTCGAGGCCGAGCACCTGCACCCGGCCGCTGGTCGGCGGGAGCAGACCCAGCAGGATCTTGATCAGGGTGGACTTGCCGGCGCCGTTCGCGCCCACCAGCCCGATGATCCCCGGCTCGACCGACACGGTGAGGTCGGCCAACGCGGTGACCCGGCCTCCGTACGTCTTGGTCAGCGACTCGGTCGCGAGCAGTGTCACCCGCCCAGCCTAGGAAGTACGTGCCGGCCCGGGCACCGGGAAACGCTCGGGGTTGCCCCTGATTCCGCCCCGACGCCGGCCGGTAAGGCTTCCGTAAGCAGCCGGACCGGTGACCGCGCGACCCGGCGCCGGGAGACTCGACGCATGCCGCTCCGTCTGCTGCGCGCCCCGCTGACGTGGGTCGTCCTCGCCGTGCTCGCCGTCGGCGCGGCCACCGCCCTCTACTGGTTCCAGCCGTGGAAGCTGGTCACCGACACCGAGGTGCACGAGGAGCTGGTGGCGGTGCCCACGGCCGCGCCGGCACCGGCGTCCGCGCCCGCCTCGGCGTCCGCGCCGCCTCCCGCGCCGGCCGGCCCGGTGCTGGTCGGCAGCGGCCCGTTCGTCAGTCACGAGCACGAGACCCGGGGCACCGCGCGGATCGTGCGGACCGCGGACGGCCGGCACCGGCTGGAACTGGTCGGGCTGAACACCTCCAACGGTCCGGATCTTCAGGTCTGGCTGACCGACCAGCCGGTTCGGACCGGTCCGTCCGGCTGGCACGTGTTCGACGACGGCCGGCACCTGGCGCTCGGCCCGCTCAAGGGCAACCGGGGCGACCAGGCGTACGCGATCCCCGCCGGCACCGACCTCACCGGGCTGACCAGCGTCTCCATCTGGTGCGAACGGTTCGCCGTGTCGTTCGGCGCGGCGGCGTTGGCCGGCGCCGGCTGAGCCGCCGACGACACCCGACCGACGGCCGGGTGACCGGGAGGTGGAGTGGCGCTCTCGACCGATCGCCGGTGGGCTGCGAAACTGTGTGCCGGCCGGTGAGTTGGGGGTTCGATGAGCAACGGGTGGGTCCTGCCCGAGGATGTTCTGCGGGATGCGCCGTCGTACGCGCCGAGACCCGCTGAGCTGGCCGATCTCGAGTTGCTGCTGACCGGGGCGTACACGCCGCTGACCGGCTTCATGACCCGGGCCGACCTGGCGTCGCTGGGCCGGCGTGGCCGGCTCGCCGACGGCACGCCCTGGCCGGTGCCGGTGACGCTCCAGGTGCCGGCGGCGCTCGCCGACGGGCTCGACCTGGCCGACCCGGCCCGCCGGGCGCTGGTGCTCACCGAC
>NZ_CADEAU010000237.1 GCF_902825405.1 Micromonospora maritima
GGCCACGACCGCCACCGCGGCCAGCAGCACGGGCAGGTGGCGCAGTCGCCAGCCCCGGTCCGCGGCCGCCTCCGCCGCGCGCGTCCCCGGCTCAGCCACGGGGGTACGCCGGGAACGCGGTGACCAGCTCGGTCACGTCGGTGGCGATCCGGGACAGCTCGTCGGCGCCCCCGGGAGACTCCGGATCCGTCCGCACCGCCCGGCCGATCAGCGCCGCGATCCGGCGCATCTCCCCCTCCCGCATGCCCTGGGTGGTGACGCTCGGCGTGCCCACCCGGATGCCGGAGGCGACCATCGGCGGCTGCGGGTCGTACGGGATCGCGTTCTTGTTGAGCGTGATGCCGGCGGCGTCGCAACGCGCCTCGGCCTGGGCGCCGGTCACGCCGGCCTCGCGCAGGTCGAGCAGGGCCAGGTGGGTGTCGGTGCCGCCGGAGACCGGGCGCAGGCCCTCGGCGGCCAGCCCGTCGGCGAGCGCGCGGGCGTTGCCGACCACCTGGGCGGCGTACGTGCGGAACTCCGGCTGCGCGGCCTCGCGCAGCGCGACCGCCTTGGCGGCGACCGCGTGCATCAGCGGGCCGCCCTGGGTGAACGGGAAGACCGCCTTGTCGATCCGGGCGGCCAGCGACTCCCGGCACAGGACCATGCCGCCGCGTGGGCCGCGCAGCACCTTGTGGGTGGTCGCGGTGACCACGTCGGCGTGCGGCACCGGCGACGGGACCGCGCCGCCGGCCACCAGGCCGATGAAGTGCGCGGCGTCCACCATCAGGTACGCGTCGACCTCGTCCGCGATCTCGCGGAACCGGGCGAAGTCGATCAGGCGGGGGTACGCGGTCGCGCCGCAGATGATCAGCTTCGGCCGGTGCGCCCGGGCCAGGTCGCGCACCTCGTCGTAGTCGATCGTCTCGGTGTCCGGCCGGACCGGGTAGCCGACCGGGTGGAACCACTTGCCGGAGAAGTTCACCCGGCTGCCGTGGGTCAGGTGGCCGCCGTGCGGCAGGTCCATCGCCAGCACCGTGTCACCGGGTTGCACCAGGGCGGCGTACGCGGCCAGGTTGGCGCTCGCGCCGGAGTGCGGCTGGAGGTTGGCGTGCTCGGCGCCGAACAGCTCCTTCGCCCGGGCGACGCCCAGCTCCTCGGCCCGGTCCACCTCGGCGCAGCCGCCGTAGTAGCGCCGGCCCGGGTAGCCCTCGGCGTACTTGTTGGTAAGCGTGGAGCCGAGCGCGGCCAGCACCGCCGGCGAGGTGAGGTTCTCGCTGGCGATCAGTTGCAGGCCGCCGCGCAGCCGTTCCAGCTCTCCCAGCACCACCCCGGCGATCTCCGGGTCGACGGCGCTGAGCTGCTGGAAGTCCGGTCCCCAGAAGGTGTCCCTCGCGTTCTCCACAGCGAAGGAGTCTACGGAGCCGCACACTGGAGGCCGTGAGATGCCTCGTCACCGGTGCGACCGGCTACATCGGCGGGCGCCTGGCGCCCCGGCTCCTGGCCGAGGGGCACACCGTGCGCTGCCTGGCCCGCAAGGCGGGACGGCTGCGTGACGTGCCCTGGGCGGCCGAGGCGGAGATCGTCGAGGGCGACCTGAGCCGGCCGGAGACGCTGCCGGCCGCGTTCGAGGGCGTGGAGGTCGCGTACTACCTGGTCCACTCGCTGGGGCAGCGCGGCTTCGAGGCGGCCGACCGGGAGGCGGCGACCAACTTCGCCGAGGCGGCCCGCGCCGCGGGCGTACGCCGGATCGTCTACCTCGGCGGGCCGGAGCCGGCGGAACGGGAGGCGCTGCCCTCGGCGCACCTGCGGTCCCGGGCGGAGGTCGGCCGGATCCTGCTGGGCAGTGGCGTGCCGACCGCGGTGCTGCGGGCCGCGGTGATCATCGGGTCCGGCTCGGCGTCGTTCGAGATGCTGCGGCACCTGACCGAGCGGCTGCCGGCGATGGTCACCCCGCGTTGGGTGCGCAACCGGATCCAGCCGATCGCGGTCCGCGACGTGCTGCGCTACCTGGTCGGCTGTGCGCACCTGCCGCCGGACGTGAACCGGGGCTTCGACATCGGCGGCCCGGACGTGCTGACGTTCGCGCAGATGATGCAGCGCTACGCCCGGGTGGCCGGGCTGCGGCGCCGGATCATCCTGCCGGTGCGGCCGCTCACCCCGTCGCTCTCCTCGCACTGGGTCGGCCTGATCACCCCGGTGCCGAACGCGATCGCCCGGCCGCTGGTGGAGAGTCTCATCCACGAGGCGGTGGCGCACGAGCACGACATCGCGCGGTACGTGCCGGACCCGCCGGAAGGGCTCACCGGCTTCGACCAGGCGGTGGCGCTGGCGCTGGCGAAGGTGCGCGACGCGCAGGTGGAGACGCGCTGGTCGACCGCGAGCGGGCCGGACGCGCCGGCCGAGCCGTTGCCGTCGGATCCACACTGGTCCGGTGGCACCGCCTACACCGACCTGCGGGAGCGGGCCGTGGAGGCACCGCCGGCGGCGCTGTGGCGGGTCATCGAGGGCGTCGGCGGCGAGCACGGCTGGTACTCGTTCCCGCTGGCCTGGTCGGTGCGGGGCTGGCTGGACCGGCTGGTCGGCGGCGTCGGGTTGCGCCGGGGCCGGCGCGACCCCCACCGGCTCCAGGTAGGCGAGGCGCTGGACTTCTGGCGGGTCGAGGAGATCGTCCCGGGTGAGCTGCTGCGGCTGCGGGCCGAGATGCGGCTGCCCGGTCGGGCCTGGCTGGAGATGCGCGCCGAGCCGACCGGCGAGGGTCGCAGCCGCTACGTCCAGCGCGCCGTCTTCCTCCCGCACGGCCTCCCCGGCCACCTCTACTGGGCCTCGGTGGCCCCGTTCCACGCCGTCGTCTTCGGCGGCATGGCCCGCAACATCGCCCGGGGCGCCGAGCAGAACCCCGCGTGAGCCCGCGCGATCTTGCACTTGCGGCCCGACCTTCGCGGCTTGTGCCGCTTTCGCCCGGGCAGCAAGTGCAAGATCGGCGAGGCGTGGGGCGGGGTCAGTTGCCGGTGCGGGGGCTGGTGTGTTCGAAGGCGACGGGCTGGCCCGGGGGGACGAAGTCCTCGACCGGCTGGTCGCGCAGGGCCCAGGCGAGGATGCGGCCGACCGCGGCGATCTGCCGCTTCTGCACGCCGCCGCCGACCGCGTCCCGGGGATCGTCCGGGTTCGCGGCGATGGTCGCCACGGAGAGCTGCGGGGTGAACGCCACGACGGTCTCGGTGGCGTTCCGCTCCGAGCTGCCGGTCTTGCCGGACAGCGGGCGGCGCAGTCCCGGGGCCAGTTCCTCGGCCGTGCCGCCGTCGCACTTGCGGTACATCGACTGGTCGCCGACCGGGCAGCGGCCGGCGTCGGCCGCCGCGCGGGCCACCTCGGTGTCCAGCACCTGCCGGCAGTCGGTGTTCCCGGCGGCCACCTTGCGGCCGGACGCGTCGGTGATGGAGGTGACCGGGGTGGGCCGGCACCAGGTGCCCTCGGCGGCCACCGTGGCGTACGCGTTGGCCAGGTCCAGCGGCGTGGTGGCGGAGACGCCGAGCGTGAACGGCCCCCAGTTCTTCGCCCCGTCGCGGGCCATCCGCGCGTCCTCGGGCGCGCGGAACACGATGCCCAGCCGCTCGGCCATCTCGACCACCCGGTCCGCGCCGACCCGCTCGGTCAGCCAGGCGAAGTACGTGTTCACCGAGCGGCCGAACGCGTCCCACATGTCCCGGTCGCCGTCCATCCAGTAGGTGTTGGCGTTCGCCGGGCACCACCGTCCGCCGCAGCTGGCCGGCCCGCCGTCGATCGGGTACTTCGTGACGTAGACCCGGGGGGCGTCGAACTCGGTGTCCAACGGCAGTCCGGACTCCAGCGCGGCCAGCAGCGCGAACAGCTTGAACGTCGAACCGGCCTGGTAGCCGGTGATGCCACCGCCGCCGGCCACCAACTGGTTGACCGTGTTCGGGTAGTTCTGCTGCCCGGCCGGGTTCGCGGCCACGCCGTAGGTGCGGTTGACCGCCATGGCCAGGACCCGCCCGGTGCCCGGCTGCACCACCGCGGTGGGGGCGGCGCGCGGGATCGTGTCCGGGTAGATCGCGCGTACCTGCTCGCTGGTCTTGCCCTGCACGTCCGGGTCGAGCGAGGAGACGATCGACCACCCGCCCCGGCGCAGCGTGCGCTGGCGCTCGTCCACGGTCTTGCCGAACGCCGGCTGGGCGTTCCACCACTGGGTGAACCAGTCGCAGAAGAAGCCCCAGTCGTTGTGGGCGGCCGGCACCGCGGCGCAGTCGTTCGGGGTGCTCTTCGGATCGAGCGCCAACTGCGTGGCCTTCGCCGTGGCGGCGTCCGCCGCGCTCACCCGGCCGGTCTCCACCATCCGGTCCAGCACGTACGCCCGGCGGGCCAGCGCCGCGTCGGCGTCGCCGTTGATCGGGTCGTCGCTGGCCGGCGAGCGGACCAGCCCGGCGAGCAGCGCGGCCTGGGCCAGCGTGAGCCGGTCCGGGGTGGTGGAGAAGTAGCGCTTGCTGGCGGCGGCGATGCCGTAGGCGCCCGCGCCGAAGTATGCGATGTTCAGGTACCGCCCGAGGATCTCGTCCTTGGCGACCTGCCGTTCCAGCGTCAGCGCGTACCGCATCTCGCGGATCTTGCGGCCGACGGTGATCTCGGTGGCCGCGGCCCGCTGCTCCTCGGTCAGCCGGGGGTCCCCGGCCAGCGCGTTGCGCACGTACTGCATGGTCAGCGTCGAGGCGCCCTGCCGGGTGCCCTCCCGGCGGTTGGCCGTGAACGCGCGCACCACGCCGCGCACGTCGACGCCGTGGTGCTCGTAGAAGCGCACGTCCTCGGCGGCCACGATGGCGTCCCGCATCACCGGCGCCACCTCGCCGACCGGCACGTCCACCCGGTCCTCGACGTAGAACGAGGTGATGAGCGTCTGGCCGTCGTTGGCGTAGAGGTTGGAGCGCTGCGCCGGCTGCGGCGCCTTCAGCGCCTCCGGCAGCGTGGTGTACGGCATCAGGTTCTTCACGCCCAGCCCGAGGACCAGCGCGGCCGGCAGCGCTGCCGCGGCCAGGGCCAGTCCGGCGAGCACGCCGGCGAGCAGAACGGTGAACAGCTTGTCGAGATGGGCCCGGTTCATCAGCTCTCCCCGCAGGAGCCGGCCGTACGGACCCGTCAAGAATGACCGGAATCGCCGCTTTCGCCGCCATCTTCAGCGAAATGCGCAGGAAGTTCGCGAGAAAGGATGAACCTCAGGGCAGCAGCGCGGCAGCCAGCGGCTGGACCGTCTCCTCGATCTCGTCGGCCACCCGGCTGAAGCACTGGTCACCCCGACCCCACGGGTCGTCCAGGTCGTCGGTGGGCAACGCCGACGCGCCCTGGCGCAGCGCGTCGACGGCCGCCACCAGCGCCACCCCGCGGGCGTGCACGGCGTCCGGGGTCGGCTCGGCGGACGGCAGCGCGGACCGGTCGAGACTGCCCAGCAGCCGGCCGAACTCGCCCAGCACGAACGTGCGCCCGGCGGCGTCCGGACGCAAGGCCACCACGTACTCCTGCTGGTCGGCGGTGGCGGTGAGCACCAGGTCGGCGGCGTCGATGAGGTCGGAGCGGAGCCGGCGCGCGGCGAACCCGGTCACGTCACCGCCGCGCGCGGTCACCTGCCGGGCGGCGGGCGGGTTCATCTCCTCACCCGCGTGCCAGCCGCCGGTGCCCGCGCTGTGGCTGTGCACCAGCGCGTCCGAACCGGCCGGGTCGACGTCGAGCCGACCCAGCCGCTCCCGGACCGCGAGCAGCAGCAGCCGCTCGGCCATCGGCGAGCGGCAGATGTTGCCCATGCAGACGTGCAGGACGGTGAAGGGCGGCACTCAGAGCCCCCGCTCGTCGAGGATGTCCGGCACCACGTCGCGCAGCTTCGGCAGCGTCACCGCGCCCTGCCGCAGCACCCGCGGCACCTCGCCGGTCAGGTCGACGATGGTGCTCGGCACCGGGTCCACCGCCGGCCCGGCCTCCAGGTAGGCCCGCACGCCGTAGCCGAGCTGGTCGCGGGCCTCCTCCGCGGTGAGTGCGGCCGGCTGGCCGATCTTGTTGGCCGAGGCCACCGCCATCGGCCCGGTCTCCCGCAGCACCTCCAGCGCGACCGGGTGCAGCGGCATCCGCACCGCCACCGTGCCACTGGTGTCGCCCAGGTCCCAGGCCAGGCTCGGCGAGTGCTCCACCACGATCGTCAGCGCGCCCGGCCAGAACGCCTCGACCAGGTCACGGGCCGCCTGCGGCAGCGAGAACACCAGGCCGTCGAGCGTGTGCCGGGAGCCGATCAGCACCGGCGGCGCCTGCCGGGCGCCACCCTTGGTGTCCGCCAGGGCCTTCACCGCGTACGGGGTGAAGGCGTCCGCCCCGATGCCGTAGACGGTGTCGGTCGGCAGGACGACGAGTTCCCCGTTCTTGACCGCCTCGATGGCAGCGGCGATGCCGCGGTCCCGGTCGGCGGGCGACCGACAGTCGTAGAGCATCACGAGGAGTCAGTCTGCCACGCCGTGCCGGAGTCGGCGTGTCGGCCGTCCGCCCGGCGGGACGCCGTCGCCCAGCGGGGCCGCCCGGCCAGGTCCCGGTGCTCCGCCACGCGCTCGTAACGGCCGTCGCCGGCGAGCAGCGCCGGCACCGCCGTGGCGTGCGTGTCGTCGTGCTCGACGCCGATCGCGCCGCCCGGACGCAGCAGCGCGGCGGCGCGGGCCACCACCGGGCGGATCACGTCCAGCCCGTCCGTGCCGCCGAACACCGCCTCGTCCGGGTCGTGGTCGGCCACCTCCGGCGGGACCACCACCGACCGGGGCACGTACGGCGGGTTGCAGAGCAGCACGTCGACCCGACCCACCAGGTCGGCCAGCAGCTCCGGGTCCGTGACGTCGGCGGCCACCACCTCGACCGGCCGGTCCCCCGCCTCGGCGCGCGCGGCGGCGTTGCGGCGCAGCCAGGACAGCGCGGCCGGGGACCGCTCCACCGCCACCACCCGCGCCGCCGGCACCTCCTGCGCCACCGCGAGGGCGATCGCGCCGGAACCGCTGCACAGGTCGACCACGAGCGGCGCGGCGAGCCGGCGCGCGTGGTCGATCCCCCAGCCGGCGAGCAGCTCGGTCTCGGGCCGGGGCACGAACACCCCCGCCCCCACCGCCAGCTCCAGGTGCCGGAACCCGGCCACGCCGACGAGGTGCTGCAACGGTTCCCGGGCCACCCGCCGGGCGACCAGCGCGTCCAGGCGGTCGCGTTGCGCCGGGCCGAACCCGTCGGCCAGGGCCAGCCGGCCGCGCGGCACCGCCAGCACGTACGCGGCCAACTGCTCGGCCTCCGCGCGGGCGGCCTCGACACCGGCTGCGGCCAACGCCCGGGCGGCCCGGGCCACCACCAGCGAGGCCCGTTCGCGTTCTGTCCCTTCGGACGGGTGTTGCGGGAGTGTGCTCACGCAATAATCATGAAGCGTCGCGGGTCACCTCACGAGCGGGTGCGTCCGGGCGCACACGGCGGGGAGGTCGCGAGTGGGCTGGCTCGACCAGGTCGAGGACCAGGTTGACGCCCTCCGACGCGCCCGAGCGTTGCAGGAGGTCAGCCGCTCGGCGGAGGCCTGCGTCCTGCTCGAACGCGTGATCCGCACCACCGACGACCCGTACGCCCGCGCCGACGCGCTCGTGCAACGCCTGTCCGCGCTGATCAATCTCGGTCGGACGGCCGAGTTCACCCGGGCCATCGAGGACGCCTCCGCCGCCGTCCGGGACCTGGCCGAGCCCTACCTGCACGGGCACCTCAACGCGCTCGCCGCGCTCGCCGCCCACCACCAGGGCGCGCTCGACCGGTGCGTCATGCACCTGGTGCGGGCCGCCCGGGCGCTGGGCGCCGACGACACCCCGGACCGGGACACCGCCTGGGGTTGGCACGACCTGGCGATGGCGTACTCGTACCTCAGCTTCCACGGCCACGCCCTCGGCGCGATCGAGCGGGCCCGCGAGGTCGGGCTGAGTGCGGGCATCCCGGAGGAGACGTTCGCCGCGCCGGGGATCCGGCTGCGCAACGCGGTGGCGCTGGACCACAACGGCGACAGCGACGGCTGTCTGCGGGTGCTGCGCGACGTGGCCGGCGACCTGGCCCGGTTCCTGCGCGGCGGGCGGGCCGGCAACCTGCGTCCCAGCAGCCTCGCCGCCTACGGCTACGCCGCCGCCCGGCGGGCCGCGCTCGGTGACCGGGTCGAGACGGCCGGGGACGCCGATCCGCACC
>NZ_CADEAU010000238.1 GCF_902825405.1 Micromonospora maritima
CCCCGGCCGTCCAGGTCCGGCCCAGCACCAGCCCGACGCCCCGGCGCACCCGCCCGACGCCGTCGCGCACCACGGTCCCGCAGCCCGCCGCCGAGCGACGCTGCGGCGCCCCGGCGAACCCCTTCGGGTACGACTTCTGCGGCGGCACACGGATCCGCAAGCCGGCCACCGGGATCTGCGACTGGTTCACCTGCGCCCCCGGGTTCTGGTCCGACCGGGGCTGGCTGGTGCAGTGCCGCGACGGCGTGATCAGCCGGACCGGCGGCCAGCGCGACGTGTGCGCCGGCCACCAGGGGCTGCGGCGCACCGTCTGGAGCTGACGGGTCACCCCACCGGTCGAGGCGTGACCCGCAGCGGTGTCAGGCCGACGAGGACCAGCGCGGCCCCGACCGGCAACAGGTCCAGGTTCACCGCGATCGCGATGAACCCGACGAGCACCAGCACCGGTGCCCACACCGGCAGCAGCCGCGTCGCCGCCGCCCGGTAGAGCAGCACCAGCAGACCCACCTCGAACAGCAGGGGCCCACCGAGCAGGACCGGGTCGGGGGTGTCCACCGCCTCGGCGAAGCGCGGGAACAGGTCGCCGAGGATCACCCAGACGAAGGCGGCCGCGCCGACCAGGCCGGCCAGTGCGGCCGCGTCGTCCAGTGTCCGCAGTCGGGTCGAGCGGCTCCGCAACAGGCCGTGCAGCCCGACGATCAGCGCCGCGAAGCAGAGGACGCCGAGGAGGAACAACGCGTGTCCGGTGTTCCAGGCCCAGGCGCCCTTGTCGCTGTGCCCGTCCAGGCGGTCGAGCAGGCGCAGCAGGCCGTAGCCGAGCAGTAGCGACGCCGCGGCCACGGCGGTCGGTCGCAACCAGGAGTACGCGGGACGCGTGCGGGAATCGAGGGGGGTCATCGCCTCAGCCTGCCGACCGCCCGTCCCCGCGACATCCGGGAACGGTCCCGCATCACTCCCGGATCAATCCGCTCGCCTCCCGTAGGGGTGCCCGGTTAGCGTCCGGGCGTGTTCCGCATCGTCTCAGTGGTCCTGGTCGACGCCGTCGGGCGGCTGCTCGGCGCGCTGCCCCCGTTCGACGTGCCGGACCCGTGGTGGCAGCAGGTCGCCTCGGTCGTCGACGCGGCCCGCCGACGGCACGGTGTGGAGGTGGCCGTGCTGCGGCTGCTCGACGCCGACCGTCCCGCGCCGCCCGGCGGCCACGTCCGCTATCTCGCCCAGGTCGCCGACGCTCCTCGCGTACCCCTGGAGCCGGTCGCCGTGGACCTCGCGCCGCACCCGCTGCGCATGCCGTGGGCGGAGGCGGGCGGCCCGGCGCGCAGCGTCGCCTGGGCCACCGAGGAGCTGCGGCGACTCGGCCGCCCGGTGACCGCCGTGACCCAGCAGCGCACCTGGAACCTCTCCGCGATCTGGCGCCTGGACACCCCCCTCGGCCCCGCCTGGCTCAAACAGCTCCCCCCGTTCGCCGCCCACGAACCCACAGTCCTCCACTGGCTCCGCTCCACCGTCGACGAGGTGGAGGGCGGGGTGGAGGTGCTCGGCGTGGGGGAGCGGGGACGGGTGTTGCTGGGGCACGTGCCGGGGGAGGACCGGTACGGGGCGGGGGAGGGTGAGCGGACGGCGATCGCGGCCGGGCACCACGCGGTGCAGGTTCGGGCCGTGGGTGAGGCGGACCGGCTGGTTGCCGGCGGCGTACCCGATCTTCGGGGGTTGGGCCTGGGCCGGTGGGTCCGGGAACGGCTGGCGGGCCACGACGTCACCGTCGCCGCCCGCCTGCTCGACCGGCTCGACGACCGGCTCGCCCGGGTACGCGACTGCGGACTGCCCGACACGCTCGTGCACGGCGACCTGCACCCGGGCAACGTGCGCGGCGACGGGACCCGACGGGTCGTCATCGACTGGGCGGACGCGTTCGTCGGCCACCCCGCCTTCGACATCCTGCGCCTCACCGAGGACCTCGACCCGGCCGCCGCCGACCGCCTCGTCGACGCGTGGGCCGCCCGGTGGCGCGCCGATGTGCCCGGCAGCGACCCCCGCCGCGCCGTCGAGCTGCTCCGGCCGGTCGCGCCGCTGCGGCTGGCCGCCGTGTACGCGATGTTCGTCGCCGGCATCGAACCGAGCGAACACCCCTACCACGTGCACGACGTGCCGGCCGCGTTGGCGCGCGCCGCCGCGGCGGCCTAGACCCGGCGTACCGGGATCCACAGCTCCGCGTCGGCGGTGCCGCCGCCCTCGGCGACCCGCACCCGGGAGATCTCCGGCCCGGGGCGGATCTCGTACGGGTTCGACGGGAACCACTGGGTGAACACGTCACGCCACAGGTACTGCAACGCCTGCGGGAACGCCCCGGAGCTGCGGAAGACCGCCCAGTCGCCGGCCGCCACCGGCAGGCTGTCCAGGCCGTCCGGCACCTCCGCGCCGGTCACCACCCCGTGCCAGTAGTCCAGTTCGGTGCCCTCCTCCCGGGACCCGGCCAGGTCGTCGCTGACGTTGACGATCCCGTGCGGCTCCTGGTCGGACAGGGCCTCGATCCGGCGTACGGTCGCCGGGTCGATGCCCTTCACGAACGCCACGATGTGCGGGTTCATCCCCTCGTGGACCAGCGGCACCCGGGCCTTCAGCCCGACGAGCCGGAAGGCGTCCTTGGTCACGATTCGGTAGTCCATGCTGGTGCTCCCTTCGACGACGAGTCGGAAGGACATCCGCGGCTGGGAGCGCAGCACCGCCCCGGTCCGCCGCGCCTCGGCCGGGCCGACGCCGTGCACCGACCGGAACGCGCGGGCGAACGCCTCGTTCGAGCCGTAGCCCCAGCGCACCGCAACGTCGAGCAGCGACTCCCGGCCGGCGAGCACGTCGGCGGCGGCGAGGGTGAGCCGGCGGCGGCGCACGTACTCCGACAGTGGCACCCCGGCCAACGCCGAGAAGAGCCGCCGGAAGTGGTGCTCCGACACGCAGGCGATCCGGGCCAGCTCCGGCACGTCCAGTGGCTGGTCGAGCCGCTGTTCGAGGTGGTCCATGGCCTGGTTGAGGCGGTCCAGCACGCGGGTGCTCCTTCCTGGTTACGCCTTCGACGCTAGGGTGCCGGCCGCCCACCGACCCGACCCCGCCGGACCCGTTCCGGTCGGCCGGTGACCGGCTGGCGGCGGTGTCGCATCATGACCTCGTGATCATGCGGAAGCGACACCACAGGAAAAAGAAGAAGGACCGGGACTGGTGCGACTGCGACTGCGACCTGCTCGACTGTGACGGTCCTGGCTGCTGCGACCTGGGCCTGTTCTCGACGCTGCTCACGCTCGGCTCGGTGACCGCCGGCGTGGTCCGGGCGCCCGCCGTCGACCGGGCCGGTCGGGCCGCCATTCTCGGCTACCGGCGGTGGCTCTCGCACCGTTGGCCGGGGACGTGCCGCTACACGCCGACGTGCAGCGCGTACGGGCTGGCGGCGGTCGAGCGACACGGGCTGGCGGTGGGCGGTCGGATGGCCGCCGACCGGGTGCGCCGCTGCCGCCCCGACGTCCCGCACGGCACCCCCGACCCGCTGCGCTGACCGGGTCAGGGGACCCGGGTGGGGCCGCCGAAGACGACGGGCACGCCGGGGGAGTGCAGGACGCTCACCGGCGGCCCGTCCGGTGCGGGCAGGCCGGCGGCGGTCACCAGCTCGTCGTCCAGGTGGAGCAGGTCGGCGCGGTGCAGCGGCCACCGCGGGTGCCAGTTCGGCAGGTGCTGGGTGGCGCCGTACGCCCGGGTGTGCAGGCCCCAACGCGCGGTGAGGAAGTGCTCCAACGGCGTCGGGTCGGGGATCGCAGCGCCGACGCGGACGGTCATCGCGCTCGTCGCGCCGGTCGGGCCTGGCCAGCGCCGGCGGCAGCGGTAGGTGAGCGTGTCGCCGGAGCGCTCCAGCCGCATCGCCGACCACTTGTAGGGCAGGCGCAGGCCGGCCTGGGCCACCAGCACCGGCACCAGCCGGGACGCGTCCAGCGAGCGGAACACGACCGCCCGTCGGCCCGCGCCGTCGACCGAGTAGAGTTGCACGTTCGTCTCCCAGAACGTGCCGAAGTACGGCACGCCCGGCCCTCGGCCGAGCCCCAGCCCGACCATCCGGAAACCGATCAGCCCGACGTAGGTGAACCCGTCGAGCGTGTCGGGCCGGGTGCCGGCCGGCAGCAGCGGCGCGACCCGCTCCGGCGGGACCGCCCAGTGCAGGAAGGTGAGATCGTGCCAGCGCTGGGCCAGCCACGCCCGGCGGATGGCGCGTGCGGGCGAGTGCTCGACCGGCTCGGCCTCCACCGGGTCACTCCGGCCGGTGGCAGACCGCCTCGACGTTGTTGCCGTCCGGGTCGCGGACGAACGCGCCGTAGTAGGCCGCGTGGTATTCCGGCCACTCCTTCGGCGCGTGCAGCACCTCGGCGCCGGCCGCCAGCGCCGCGTCGTGGAACGCCCGCACGGCGGCCCGGTCGGGCGCGGTGAACGCGATGTGCACCGGCACCGGGGCGGCGTCGGCCGGCGCGGGCTCGACCCAGAAGTCGGGCGCGTCGACGCCGTAGCCGATCGGGCCGGGCTCCATGATCCGCCGCCCGCCCAGCGGCGCGAGCACCGCGTCGTAGAAGGCGCCGGCGGCCCCCAGGTCGCGCACCGCTACGGAGAAGTGGTCGAGCACGTCGCCTCCCTGCGATCGTCGATGACCCCGCAAGGCTACGAGCCGCCTGTGACATTGCACGCCGCAACGCCACGGCGGCGGTACGGTCGTCCGATGCGGCTCACAGTGCTCGGCGGGTGCGGGGTCTGGCCCGAGGCGGGCCAGGCGTGCAGCGGCTTCCTCGTGGAGGAGGCCGGATTCCGGCTGCTGCTCGACCTCGGCTACGCCACGCTGCCCCGGCTGCTGGCGCACGTCACCGCCGACGAGGTGGACGCCGTGTTCGTCAGCCACGGGCACCCCGACCACTGCGCCGACCTGAACCCGTTCCTGCGGGCCCGCGCGCTGCGGGACGACCCGCCGCCGCCGGTACCGGTGTACGCGCTGCCCGGTGCGCTGGACGCGGTGCTGGCCCTCGACCGCCCGGGCATGCTCGACGCGGCGTACGTGCCGCACGAGTTCACCGCCGGCGACACCCTCGACATCGGCCCGTTCCGGGCCGAGACCCGCCTGCTGCCGCACTGGGTGCCCAACGCCGGCATCCGGCTCGACGCGGGCGGCCGGGTGCTCGCGTACACGGGGGACACCGGCCCGAGCCCCGACGTGGTGGCGCTGGCCCGGGACGCCGACCTCCTCGTCGCCGAGGCCACCTACCTGCGCGAGGTGCCGGAGGACTCGCGGGAGCATCAGTCGAGCGCACGCCAGGCCGGCCGGCAGGCGCAGGCCGCCGGTGTGCGGCGCCTGCTGCTGACCCATCTGCGGCCCGGCACCGACCACACCGCCGCCCGTGCCGCGGCCGCCGAGGAGTACACCGGTGAGATCGCGGTCGCCACCGCCGACCTGGTGGTGGACGTCGCCTGACCGGAGCGTCTACCGCTCCCGGCCGTCCCCTCCGGCGGTCGCCCGGGCCTCCGCTCCGGCCCGCCGGCGCGCGGTCGCCCCGACGACCAGCAGGCCGGGAAGGGCGCCGACCAACCAGATCAGGCCGACCGGCCAGTGGATCAGCGAGCCCACCGCGCCCCGGATCTCCGGCACGTCACCCACCACGTAGGACGCCTCCGGGTCCGGGCTGCGGCACTCAAGCGTCCACACCCCGGCCGCCGGCACCCGGACCGTGGCCACCCAGGCGTACGACGCGGCATCGCCCCCGTAGTCGCCGGGCGGCACGGACACCGGCTCGGCGGACCTGCCGACGCCGTCGACCCGGCACTCCGGGTCCGTCGAGGCGAACCCCACCGAGAAGATCGCGTACGCCCCGGCGGCCGGCGCCGTGAACCGTCCCGCCGACGTCGCGTAGGGCCCGACCCCGCCGTACTCCGTGGGGGGTTGACCGACCGTGCTGCCCTCGGCGCCGAGCCGTACCGTGGTCTGCGCCAGCACGGCCCCGAGCATCACGGCGACCCCGCCGATCAGATAGCCGCGCCAGGACGCCGGTCGGTGCCGGCGGGGCAGGCGCCCGCGGGCGGCGTACCCGATCAGCGCGCCGCCGACCGCGAGCGCCAGCCCGCCGAGCAGAGCCCGCCCCCAGCGGGCGTCGCCGGTCAGCGGCACCACCCAGCGGAAGAACGCCAGCGACCCGGCCAGCAGCACCGCCGTGACAAGCGTGGACACGCCGACGGTCAGCGGGAGGCCGGGTACGCCACGCCGGCGGGGTCGCCCGGCGGCCAGCAGGCCGGCCAGGACCGGCGACGCCAGCGCCGGCCACCACAGCGCGGACGACAGCGGCTGGTCCTCCTCCCACCGGTGCGTCCACTCGAACCACACCAGCGGGGCCGGCACGGTCGCCAGGAACCACGCCGCCAGGACGGCGGGAACGCCGGGGCGCTCGGTCATCCACCGATCCTCGACCAGCGGGAACATCGGCGCCAGGCCGCGTGCCGGTCCGAAAAGGATTGCTCACGGAGGGTAGGATCCGGCGCGAGGCAGTCGAACACACGGGGGAAACGATGTTCGAGCGACTGGGCAGATTCGTCGTCGGCAAGGCATGGTGGGTGATCGGCGGCTGGCTCCTGGCCGCGATCGCCATCGTCGTCACCAGCCCGTCGCTGAGCGACATCACCTCCGCCGACCAGGAGAGCTTCCTGCCGCGCTCCTACGAGTCGGTTCAGGCCACCGAGCTGGCCACGAAGTCGTTCCCGCAGGCGGCGACCGCCACCGCCACCATCGTGGTCAAGCGCAGCGACGGCAAGCCGCTCACCCCGGCCGACGAGGCCCGCGTCGGGCAGCTCGCTCAGGCGCTCAAGGCCCGCAACATCCCGCAGACCTCCGGCTACCTCACCGGCCCGCAGGCCGTCGCGCCGGACAAGTCGGTGCAGATCATCTCCGTCGGCCTCGACGCCGACACCCCGGACGACCCGAAGCTGCTCGACGCCGTCCGCGACCTGCGCGCCGACCTCGGGCCGGACCTGGCCGGCAGCGGCCTGACCGCCGGTGTGGCCGGCGACGTGGCCAGCTTCGTCGACAACGAGGACACGTTCAACTCCGCGTTCGCGGTCGTCGGCGTCGCCACCATCATCCTCATCATCGGGCTGATCCTGATCATCTTCCGCAGCCCGATCGCCGCGCTGCTGCCCGTCGTGGTGATCAGCGTGGTCATGTCCGTCACCACCGGCCTGGTCGCCGCCGCCGGCAAGGCGTTCGACCTCAACGTCAGCCAGGACCTCCAGACCATCCTGCTGATCGTGCTGTTCGGCATCGGCACCGACTACATCCTGTTCCTGCTGTTCCGCTACCGGGAACGGCTGCGCGCCGGCGACGACAAGCGCACCGCGATGATCGTCACGGTGCAGCGGGTCGGCGAGGTCATCACCTCCGCCGCCGGCGCGGTCATCGTCGCGTTCCTGGTGCTGCTGCTCGCCTCGCTGGGCTTCTTCGGCTCGCTCGGCCCGGCGCTCGCCATCGCCGTCGCCGTCATGCTGGTCACCTCGCTGACCCTGATCCCGGCGCTGGTGTCGCTGCTCGGCCGGTGGGTGTTCTGGCCGTCGAAGGCGTGGCAGCGTACGCCGAAGGCAAGCCTGTCCCGACGGCTCGGCGCCGCCGTCGGCCGCCGGCCCGCCGTGGTGGCCGCGGCCTCCGGCGCGCTGCTTGTCGCGCTCGCCGCCGGGGTGCTCGGCTACAAGGCCGACTACGACTTCAGCGCCGGCTTCCCGCAGGACACCGAGTCCGCGCGGGCCGCCAAGGACCTCCAGCGCGGCTTCGCCGCCGGCGCGCTCGCGCCCACCGAGGTCTACCTGACCACCGGCAACGGCACCCCGCTCACCGACCAGCAGGTCAACGACTTCGCCGCCGCCTCGGCGAGCGCGCCCGGCGTCGCCCGGGTGCAGCCGCCGGAGCGCAGCGCCACCGACCCGAGCGTGGCCCGGCTCAACCTGCTGCTCGACGAGAACCCGGTCTCCAACGAGGCGATCAGCCTGGTTCGCGACGACCTGCGCGACGACCTGCACGCCAAGGCCCCGGAGGGTACGAAGGCACTGGTCGGCGGCCCGACCGCGATCTTCGCCGACATCAACTCGGCGAACAACCGCGACCTCTCGGTGATCCTGCCGGTGGCCGCCGGCCTGATCGCACTGATCCTCGCGTTG
>NZ_CADEAU010000239.1 GCF_902825405.1 Micromonospora maritima
GCAGCGTGTCACCGGGACGGAACGGCACGGTGACCGTCCGGGCCCGGCCGCCGAGGCCCAGCGGCGGGCCGGGCGGCACCTCGACGAACTCCGCCGCGGCGTCGGGGCCGCCACGCCGGACCAGCGGCGCGGGATGACCGGCGCTGGCCAGCGTGAGCAGCTCACGGTCGACGTCGACCACGCCGAACACCACGGTCACGAACAGCTCGTGCGTGCCGCCCTCGGTGCCGAGACTGCCGACCAGCCGGTCCAGGCCGCCGAGCACCGCGTCCGGGCGGGAGTCGGACAGCGCGAGCGCGCGCAGCGCGGCCCGTACCTGACCCATCCGGGCGGCGGCCTGCACGTCGTGACCGGCCACGTCACCGAGGACCACGCCCAGCGCGCCGGAGGGCAGCAGGAACGCGTCGTAGAAGTCGCCACCGGCGGCGTTGCCGTCGACGCCCGGGTCGTAGCGGGCGGCGATCCGCAGCCGGGGCAGGTCGGGCAGTCGCTCCGGCAGCATGCTGCGCTGCAACAGCTGGGCGGTGCCGTGCTGGGTCTCGAAGCGGCGGGCCCGTTCGGCGGCCTGACCGATCAGCTCGGCCGACGCGGCCAGCAGCGCCCGCTCCGCCGGGGACCAGGGCCGCGGCGCCTGATAGCCCACCGTGAGCGCGCCCCGGATCGCCGAGGAGCGCAGCGGCAACGCGGCCAGCGCCCGGATCTTCTCGTCGTGCCGGTCCGCCGCGACGTCGCGCAGCGGCTGCCCGTCGGTGATGAACGAGGGCACTCCGCTGCGCGCGGCGACGGCGGCGGGCAGCGGCGAGTCGGTGGGCATCCGGCGCCACAGCGGAGGCAGCCGTTCGTCGGCCTCGTCGAGCAGTTCGCCCCGGACGCGGCGGACCAGGCGCCACGCGGCGCCCTCGTCCACGGCGAAGGAGACCCGGTCGGCGTCGAAGGAGTGCAGGCAGTAACGCAGCGTCACCCGGGCCACGTCGTCCAGGGTGAGGGTGCCGGAGAGCGCCGCGGCGAAGTCGCTCAGGCTCTGCAACTGCTGGGTGAGCTGGGTGGTCTGGGCGGACACGGTCAGCACGCCGACGATCCGGCCGGTGGAGTCCCGGACCGGGGAGTGACCCCGGGTGAACACAGCCGGCTCGGCCGGACTCTTGCCCTCCCGCTCGGCCGGCAGCACCGCCTCCCGTTCCAGGAACGGCTCGCCCTGCCGGTAGACCCGCTCCAGCGCCTCGCCGGCGCCGGCCTCCCGCCACACCTCGGCGAACACCTCCGCCGCCGGCCGACCGAGGGCGTCCGGATGGCGGTCGCCGATCAGCTCCGCGTACCCGTCGTTGTAGTGCAGGACGAGGTCGTCGCCGAGCAGCAGCGCCATCGGCACCGGCGAGTCCAGCACCACGTCCATCACGGCGCGGACCGCGGGGTCCCAGTTCTCCGGGGCGCCCAGCGGCGTGCCGGCCCACGGGTGGGCGGTCGCGGTGGTCGGCCCGGTGGCGACCGGACCGGCGGGCGCTCCCGGAGTGGGGACGGAGGGCGTGGGAACCCGACCGACGGTGCCTGGCATGACCGCAGCCTAACCGGAGCGTGGCGGTCCGGTTCCGATCATGTGTCCCGAGCCGGCTCCGGTCGTCGGGCGGGTGGACGTCAGTGCAGGTCAGGGCCGGTTCGGTGGGGCATGTCGGGAAATTGGGCGGGTCCGGCTCGGCGTGCTGCCGAGGTCATCGGGTATGCGGGCGGCGCAGTTCACGCGACAGGAGGGACATCATGCCGAAAACCCTCGCGGTCGGGCAGGTCGACATCAGTGCGGCCTGGACCGACTTCTGGAGGTCGGTGCTGCTCTTCGTACCGAGGGCCATCGCGTTCATCGCGATTCTCGTGGTGGGTTGGCTCATCGCCCGAGCCGTCCTCAAAATCGTGGACGCGGCACTGGAACGGGTCGGGTTCGACCGCGCCGTGGAACGCGGCGGGATCAAACGCGCCCTCGAACGTACCAAGTACGACGCCAGCGACATCCTGGCCAGACTGGCCTACTACGCGGTTCTGCTGTTCACCCTGCAGTTCGCCTTCGGGGTGTGGGGGCCCAACGCGATCAGCGACCTGATCCGCGGGGTGGTCTCCTGGCTGCCGCGGGCCTTCGTGGCCATCGTCATCGTGGTGATCGCCGCGGCCATCGCCAACGCCGTCCGGGACCTGGTCTCCGGTGCGCTCGGCGGGCTCTCGTACGGCCGGGTGCTGGCCGACATCACCGCGATCTTCATCCTGGCGCTCGGCGTCATCGCCGCGCTCAACCAGGTGGGCATCGCGACCACGGTGACCACGCCGGTGCTCGTGGCCTTCCTCGCCACCGTGGCGGGCATCCTGATCGTGGGTGTCGGCGGTGGTCTGATCAAGCCGATGCAGGACCGCTGGGACGGGTGGCTGCACCGCGCCGCCGAGGAGTCCCGGGCGTTCCGGGAGCAGCGGCAGGCGCAGCAGGCCGGCCGCAGCGACTACGAGCGGCAGATGGCCGACCGGGGTGGGCAGCCGACCCCGACCGGGCAGCAGTCGATGTCGGGAGCGGGCACGTACCGCTCCGGCCAGTCCGGCGACCAGACGCAGCAGTTCCGCCGGCCGAACGGCTGACGGAGGCGGGTGACCGGGGTGTTCGCGGGGCGATCGCGGACACCCCGTCGCCGTGCGCTCAGGCCAGGTGCCGCGGGTCCAGCCCGCGGGCCAGCAGGCAGACCGCGAGCAGGCGGGTGAGCAGCCAGTCCGGCGCGGACCAGTCGACCGGGCCCTCCGGGGGCGTCCAGCCGTGCTCCGTCGCCGCGTCGCGCAGCCCCTCGGCGTAGCCGGCCAGCGCCGCCACGCTCAGCGGTCGGCGGTCGCCGTGCAGGCTGTCGCGTACGCCGGCGGCGTGCTGGTCGACCTCGGCCAGCAGACCGGGGTTCGCGAAGGCCGCGGCGAGCCCGGCGGTGCCGACGGCGGCGGTCAGCGTGGTGAGGGTCGACCGTGCGGCCACCGCCGCGGAGGCGGTCGCGACCCGGTTGTTCGGCACGCGCATGGTGACCGAGGCTAGCCCCGGGCGTTGCGGGGTGACCTCGGCCGACCGGCCGATGCCCGGATCGGCCGGGTGACCGGCGGCGTCGTCCGGCGGGATTGAGCCGCCCGTCCCGGGGCAGAAGGTAACCGCGCAGACGGCGCAGCGAGCCCGTGGAGGAACACGATGGGACAGCAGCACGACGGTCCGGACCGCGCGCACCGCCGCCCGGACGGGGTGAGTGACGCCACGGTCGAGGCGCTGGGCAAGCTCGGTGAGGCCCTGGAGTGCGTCGAGCGGGCCCGGGGCCACCTCTACGAGCTGCACCAGCTGATCGGCCACGCGGACCTGATGCTCGACGACGCGGTGGAGCTGTTCCGCTCCGCCGGCCATCCGGCGCTCGCCGAGCGGATCGACCGCGACCTGCTCGGTCGCAACGTCATCGCCGGGCGGTGGACGTTCCAGATCGTCGAGGACTTCGACGACGGCTACTACGCGCTCTTCCGGGAGATGGACCGGCAGGCCCGGGACGACCTGGTCGGTGGCCGGCGGCACCTCTACGAGGCGGAGATGAAGGAGCGCCGCCGTACCCGGGGCCGGCCCGGGCACGAGGCGCGTCCGGCGTAGCGGAGGGTCAGTCCGACGAGCGGGCCTGGGCCGGACGGCGGCGCGCGCCGTCGTCGGCGATGATCACGGTTGCGACCATCAGCGCGACCACCAGGCTGAAGAGCCAGGAGCTGTCGTCGGCGAACTTGGCGGCGACCGGCGCCTGGACGGCGGCGAGCAGAAAGCCCAACCAGGCGAGGCGGCGCTGACGGGTGGAGAGGAAAGCGGAGCCCTGATCCATCCCGAAAGTCTTGCGCGCAGCCGGGGGAGTGCCGTCAGCCGTTCGGCCGATTCTGGATGGGCTGTCCGTTTTCCGGACCGCCCGTACCTCACTTTTTGTCGTTTCGGCCGAGCATAGGGTGACCGGCTCCGGGTACCGTCCGGCCCCCGGAGCCGGCGCCTCAGATGGTGTCCGGGCCGGTCCGGCCGGTGGTCGACGGCCGGTACGCCCGGTCCGCGTCGGTCATCTCCCGCCGCTCGGCCTCGGGGCCGGCGCCCCGGTCGACCGCCTCGGGGCCGTGACCGAACGCGGCCTCCTCGCCGGCGTCGTTGCCGGTGGCGTCGTCGGCCTGGCCGTCCAGCGTCGACCGGGCGATCGCCTGGTCCAGCTCGTGCAGGGGAGTGCGGTCCTCGTCGCGCCACACGTGGCGGTCGTTGTCGGTCATTCCCCTGCGGTACCCGGGCGGGATGATCGCAAACGGCCGCCGGACAGCGCGATGGCCGCCGGGTGTCCGGCGGCCATCGAAGCTTCGGTACGGGGGGATGCGGAGACTCACGGAGTCGGGCGGTCGACCTCACCGCGCCAGGCGCCCGTCTCCTGACCGCGTCGCTCGATGAACGTCTTGAACCGCTCCAGGTCGCCCTTGGCCCGGCGGTCGACCACGCCCAGCTTGTCGCCGGCCTGCTCGACCACGCCGTGCGGCTCGAACTCCATCTGCAGCGTGACCCGGGTGTGCCCCTCGTCGAGGCGGTGGAAGGTCACCACGCCGGCCTGCTGGGTGCCCCCGGTGGAGCGCCAGGCCACCCGCTCGTCCGGCAGTTGCTCGGTGATCTCGGCGTCGAACTCACGCTTGACACCCGCGATCTCCACGGTCCAGTGCGTCATCGTGTCGGAGAGCTGGCGAACCTCCTGCACGCCCTCCATGAAGTGCGGGAACTCCTCGAACTGGGTCCACTGGTCGTACGCGGTCCGGATCGGGACGTCCACGTCCACGTGTTCCATAACGCCGCTCATGTCGGGGTTCCTCCTGTTCCGCCGGTGACGTGGTGCGGACCGTGGGCCGATCCGCTCACCAGCGCGTCGTCTCGTTCTTGTGCCCGAGTGCGGCCCACACCTCGGAAACCGTCTGGTAACGCGTGCCCTCCGGCAGGCTCTCCAACGCCGCGACGACGTCCGCGGGCGCCTCGTTCTCCCGCGCGTTGGCCGCCAGCGTGTCGCGGTCGCCGGGCAGCGCCGCCATGCCGATGAACCGGCCGAGGCGGCTGCGCGCCTCCACGTCCTCGGAGCTCATCCCCTGCGGAGCGCCGGTACGCAGCTCTCCGGCCGGGGCCGTGGTGGCCTCGGGCTGGTCCTCGCCGGCCGGCTCGGGGACGCGGAACTCGTCGACCCGCGAGCCCCCGGTGCCCGGCCCCTGGACGAGACCGCTGACCTCGCTGCTCATCTGATCGTCGACCCTGGGCGAGTGCTTGCTGCTGCCACGTTCCATGCCCACAGACATGCCCCGGGGGATCGCCGGTAAACCGGCGCCGGCCGGGGGAGCCGGTCACCCGGGGCGGAACCGGACGGCCGCTCCTCAGTCGGCCGGCGCACGCGGCGGCAGCACCGGCTCGGCCGGCTCCTCCACCCCGGCCTGCATCGCCCGACCCCGCTGCAACTCGGCGTTGACCTGCACGCCGAGCATCAACGCGCAGTTCGACAGGTAGAGCCAGACCAGGAACGCGATCACCGCGCCGAGGCTGCCGTAGGTGACGTCGTACGAGCCGAAGTTGGCCACGTAGAGACCGAAGCCGAAGGAGGACGCGACCCAGACCAGCAGCGCCAGTGCGCCACCGGGGGTGAGCCAGCGGAAGCGCGGCTGCCGCACGTTCGGCGCGATCCAGAACAGCAGGGACAGCAACGTCATCGCGACCAGGGCCAGCAGCGGCCACTTCGCCACCGACCAGGAGGTCCGGGCCAGGGCGCCGGCGTGCAGCAGGTCGCCCACCGCGTCGGTGACCGGGCCGCTGACGATCAGCCCGGTGGCCACCACCGCGAGCAGCAGCAGCGTGATCGCGGCCATGCCGATCTGCAGCGGGCGCAGGCGGTAGAACGGCCGCCCCTCCTCGACCCCGTAGATCGCGTTGGAGGCCCGGGTGAACGCGCCGATGAAGCCGGAGGCGGACCAGAGCGCGCCGAGCAGGCCGAAGCTCAGCAGCACCTTCGCCGAACCCTGCTGCTCGACCACGTTGCGCACCACGCCGACGAACGCGTCGTTGCCGACCACCGAGCCGGCCCCGATCTCCCGCGCCAGGTCGATCACGGTGTCCACCGTGCGCGGTCCGTCGGAGACCAGGCCGACGAGCGCGACCACCACGACCGTGGAGGGGAAGAGCGCCAGCACCCCGTAGTAGGTGAGCGCGGCCGCCCAGTCGGCGCAGTTGTCCTTGACGAAGCCCTGGCCGCTACGCAGCAGCACACCCCGCCAGGTGCGCCAGTTCAGCTGGCGGATCCGGCGCGGGAAGCGGGACCGGGCCGGGTCACCGACCGCGGGTGGTGTCGTCGCCGTCATGACCGCCTCCTCCACGCGCCGGCCGCACCACCGGGCGTGGCCCGGCGGTACCCCACCGCGGAAATCGACAAACCGCGCGCCGGTTTGTCCCGTGGGCGGGCGGGAACGACAAGGGACACCCGATCGAGACGGAGGTGGACCAGATGCCCGGGCGCGAGGTGATGCCCAGCACGCTGAAGCGGTCCCCGGCCAAGGCGCAGCGGACCTGGGAGAAGACGCACGACTCGGCGGTCGAGACGTACGGCGAGGGGGAGCGGGCCCACCGCGCCGCCTTCGCCGCGGTCAAGCACGAGTTCGAGAAGGTGGGCGACCACTGGGAGCCGAAGGGCCGCAAGGGGCCGAGCGACAAGCAGGCCGCCGGCGGCGGACCGGCCCGGCGCGCGCCCACCGCCGGCGGCGTGGACGCCAACGCCACCAAGGACCACCTCATGGAGGTGGCGAAGAAGCTGGACGTGCGCGGCCGGTCGCGGATGACCAAGCCGGAGCTGGTGAAGGCGATCGAGAAGGCCAACGACACCGCGACCCGCAAGGCGCGCGGCGGTCGCTGATCGGCCACCGTACGACCGTGAGCCCGGGACCGCGCAGGTCCCGGGCTCGTCGGTGCCGGCTCACCAGTGGCCGCCGCCGGGCGCCTCCAGGTGCACCACCTTCACGGTGCTGAACTCGTCGAGCAGCTCCGGGCCGTACCCGAAGCCCTGGCCGCTGCCCCGACGCGGCTGGGCCGCGCCGCCGGGGGCGCCGCCGAACACCGCGTTGACCTTGACGGTCCCGACCGGCAGTTCCCGCCAGGCCCGCTGGGCGTGGCTCATCGAGCCGGTCAGCACCGTGGCGGCCAGCCCGTACGGGGAGTCGGCCGCGCAGCGCAGCCCTTCGCTGAACGAGTCGACCACCACCACCGGGGCGACCGGACCGAACGTCTCCTCGCGGACCAGCGCCATCTCGTGGCGGCAGCCCTCCACCACGGTGGCCGGGTAGAACGCGCCCGGCCCGTCCGGGAGCGTGCCGCCGGTGCGTACCCGGGCGCCGTCGGTCACCGCGGCGGTGACCTGCCCGTGCACGTGGTCCCGGTGCCGCCGGTCGACGAGCGGGCCGAGCTGCGTGTCCGGGTCGCGGCCGGGCCCGGTGGCGAGCGCCTCGGCGCGGGCCACCAGCGCGTCGACGAAGTCCTCGGCGACGTCGCGGTGCACGTAGATCCGCTCCACCGCGACGCAGATCTGGCCGGCGTTGGCGAAGCAGCCCAGCGCCGCCTGCTCGGCCGCCCAGACCGGGTCGACGTCCGCGTCCACCACCAGCGGGTCGCTGCCGCCGTTCTCCAGCAGCACCTTCGCCCCGGTGCGCGCGCCGGCCGCGGCGATCGCCCGACCGGTCGCGGTCGATCCCACGTGGGCCACCACGTCCAGCTTCTGGCCGGCCAGCGCGGCGCCCACCTCCGCGCCGCCGGTGAGCAGCGACAGCACGCCCGCCGGCAGCGCCGAGTCCAACGCCCGGGCCAGCAGCCAGCCGGTGGCCGGGGTGCGTTCGCTCGGCTTGTACAGGACCACGTTGCCGGTCACCAGGGCCGCGCCGAGCAGGCCGCAGGAGACCGCCACCGGGTCGTTCCAGGGGGTGATCGCGGCGACCACGCCGCGCGGCTCGGGGGTCATGAAGTCCAACGCCGGGTGGCTGCCGTGCAGCGTCCGTCCGCCCCGCACCGGTGCCAGCTCGGCGTACTGCCGCAGCGTGCCGATGCCCGCCGCCACGCCGCCGCGCGCGTCGTCCAGGGGCTTGCCCATCTCCGCGGTGGTCGCCTCGGCGAGGTCCGCCGCGGCGGCCTCGACCGCGTCCG
>NZ_CADEAU010000240.1 GCF_902825405.1 Micromonospora maritima
CGCCGCGCTCCCGCCGGCCGTCGCCGCCGGCGGGACGACCGCCGCCCGCGGGACGACCGCCGCCGGTCGGTGCCTCGTCCTCCAGCCGCAGGGTCAGCGAGATGCGCTTGCGGGGCACGTCCACGTCGAGCACCCGGACCTTGACCACGTCGCCGGACTTCACCACGTCGCGCGGGTCCTTCACGAAGGTGTGCGACATGGCCGAGACGTGCACCAGGCCGTCCTGGTGCACGCCGACGTCGACGAATGCGCCGAACGCGGCCACGTTCGTCACCACGCCCTCCAGCACCATGCCGGGCGTCAGGTCGCCGATCTTCTCCACGCCCTCGACGAACGTCGCGGTGCGGAACTCCGGGCGCGGGTCGCGGCCGGGCTTCTCCAGCTCGGCCAGGATGTCGGTGACGGTGGGCAGGCCGAACGTGTCGTCGACGAAGTCGGTCGCGCGCAGGCCGCGCAGGATCGCCGACCTGCCGATCAGCGCGCGCAGGTCCTGCCCGGTGGAGGCGAGGATGCGGCGGACCACCGGGTACGCCTCGGGGTGCACGCTGGACGAGTCCAGCGGGTCGTCCCCGCCGGGGATGCGCAGGAAGCCGGCGCACTGCTCGAACGCCTTCGGCCCGAGCCGGGCCACCTTCTTCAGCTCGGCCCGGGTGCGGAACGGCCCGTTGGCGTCCCGGTGCAGCACGATGTTCTCGGCCAGCCCGGCGCCGATGCCGGAGACGCGGGTGAGCAGCGGGGCGGACGCGGTGTTCACGTCCACGCCGACGGCGTTGACGCAGTCCTCCACCACCGCGTCGAGCGAGCGGGACAGCTTCACCTCGGACAGGTCGTGCTGGTACTGCCCGACGCCGATCGAGCGCGGGTCGATCTTCACCAGCTCGGCCAGCGGGTCCTGGAGGCGGCGGGCGATGGAGACCGCGCCGCGCAGCGACACGTCCAGGCCGGGCAGCTCCTGCGAGGCGCACGCGGAGGCGGAGTAGACCGACGCGCCGGCCTCGGAGACCACCACCTTGGTCAGCTTCAGCTCGGGGTGCTGCTTGATCAGGTCACCGGCCAGCTTGTCGGTCTCCCGGCTGGCGGTGCCGTTGCCGATCGCCACCAGCTCGACCCCGTGCGCGGCGGCGAGCGTGGCGAGCGTGTGCAGCGAGGCGTCCCACTGCCGGCGCGGCTCGTGCGGGTAGATCGTGTCGGTGGCGACCACCTTGCCGGTGGCGTCGACCACTGCCACCTTCACGCCGGTGCGCAGGCCCGGGTCGAGGCCCATGGTGGGGCGGGCGCCGGCCGGCGCGGCCAGCAGCAGGTCGCGCAGGTTGGTGGCGAAGACCCGCACCGCCTCCTCCTCGGCCGCCTGCCACAGCCGCATCCGCAGGTCCGCGCCGAGGTGGATGAGGATCCGGGTGCGCCAGGCCCAGCGCACCGTGTCGGCCAGCCACCGGTCGGCCGGCCGTCCCCGGTCGCTGACGCCGAAGCGGCCGGCGACGGCGGCCTCGTAGCGGCTCGGGCCGGTGGCCGCGCCGGCGTCGCCCTCGGCCTCCGGGTCCATGGTCAGCTCCAGCACGCCCTCCTTCTCGCCCCGGAGCATGGCGAGGATCCGGTGCGAGGGCAGCTTCGGGTACGGCTCGGCGAAGTCGAAGTAGTCGGCGAACTTCGCGCCGGCGGACTCCTGGCCCTCGCGTACCCGGGAGACCAGCCGGCCCCGCGACCACATCTGCTCGCGCAGCGTGCCGATCAGGTCGGCGTCCTCGGCGAAACGCTCGATCAGGATCGCCCGCGCCCCGTCCAGCGCGGCGGCGGCGTCCGCGACGCCCCGGTCCGGGTCGGCGAACCCGGCGGCGACCGTCTTCGGGTCCTGCGTCGGGTCGGCGAGGAGCGTGTCCGCGAGCGGCTCCAGCCCGGCCTCGCGGGCGATCTGCGCGCGGGTCCGCCGCTTCGGCTTGTAGGGCAGGTAGATGTCCTCCAGGCGGGACTTCGAGTCGGCGGCGAGGATCTGCGCCTCCAGCGCCTCGTCGAGCTTGCCCTGGCCGCGGATCGACTCCAGCACGGCGGCGCGCCGCTCGTCCAGCTCGCGCAGGTAGCGCAGCCGCTCCTCCAGCGTGCGCAGCTGCGCGTCGTCGAGCAGGCCGGTGGCCTCCTTGCGGTAGCGGGCGATGAACGGCACGGTGGCGCCGCCGTCGAGCAGCTCGACGGCCGCCCGCACCTGACGTTCGGCGACGCCGAGTTCCTCGGCGATCCGCTGGTGCACAGACTGGGTCACGATCTGATCCGCCTTCTCGGGTGGGTTCCGTCGTGCATTCTGCCCGCTCCGGTCGGGAGCCTCGCACCGTGCCGCTCCCGCGCCGACGGTGGGACGGACCGATATCCCGAAAACGGACTTCCGGCCTCAGAAACCCCTCTAGCCTCCAATCAGGTGATTTCCTACGTGTCTGGAGCCCGGGTGAGCGCTGAGAAGGTAGTCGTCATCGGCCAGGGGTACGTCGGTCTTCCGCTGGCCATGCGGGCCGTCGAGGCCGGCTTCGACGTGGTGGGCCTGGACGTCGACGCCGACCGGATCAAGCGGCTCGCCTCCGGCGAGTCGTTCGTGGAGGACATCCCGGCTGACCGGCTCGGGCGGGCGCTCGGCAGCGGTCGCTACCTGCCGAGCACCGAGTACGCCGACGCCCGCGACTTCGACGTCTGCGTGATCACGGTGCCGACCCCGCTGCGCGACGGCACGCCGGACCTGAGCTACGTGGAGCAGGCCGGGCGGGGCATCGGCCCGTACCTGCGGCCCGGCGTCACCGTGGTGCTCGAGTCGACCACCTACCCGGGCACGACCGAGGAGCTGCTGTGTCCGCTCCTGGAGTCGGCCAGCGGACTGCGCGCGCCCGGCGACTTCCACCTCGGGTACAGCCCGGAGCGCATCGACCCGGGCAACCCGACCTGGCGGCTGGAGAACACCCCCAAGGTGGTCTCCGGCGTGGACGCGCCCTCGCTGGAGCGGGTGGACGGGTTCTACCGCCGGATCGTGGAGCGGACCGTGCCGGTCTCCTCCACCCGGGTCGCCGAGCTGACCAAGCTGATCGAGAACACGTTCCGCCAGGTGAACCTGGGCCTGATCAACGAACTGACGATGCTCTCGCACCACCTGGGCATCGACGTCTGGCAGGCGATCGACGCCGCCGAGACGAAGCCGTTCGGGTTCATGCCGTTCCGGCCGGGTCCCGGCGTCGGGGGGCACTGCCTCCCGATCGACCCCTGCTACCTGTCCTGGCAGGTGAAGCGGCGACTGGGCCGCCAGTTCCGGTTCATCGAGCTGGCCAACGACGTCAACCACGAGATGCCCGAGCACGTGGCGCAACGGGTCATGGCCGGGCTGAACCGGACCGGCCGGGCCGTCAACGGCGCCCGGCTGCTGATGCTCGGCCTGGCGTACAAGAAGAACACCGGGGACATGCGGGACTCGCCGGCGGTGGACGTCGCCCGGCGGCTGTGCGACCTCGGCGCGGACGTCCGGGTCGCCGAGCCGCACGCCGAGGCGCACCAGATCCCGGGCGGCGTGCTGGTGGTGCCGCTGACCGAGCAGGAGGTGGACGCGGCCGACGCGGTGGTCGTCACGACCGACCACGACGTCTTCGACTACGAGATGGTCTCCCGCCGCGCCCGCTACGTGTTCGACGCCCGCAACCGGTGCTCCGGGCCGATGGTGGAACGGCTCTAGGGCACGGCGTGCCCCGCGGGTCGCCGGCTGCGCTAGCGTGGCGATCATGGAGGTACCTGCGGATCCGCGGGCCCGGCGGCTCTTCGGGGGCAGCGCCCGGGCGCTCGGCGACCTGGCCGCCGGCCCGTTCCGGGCCGACCGGGACCGGATCGTCGGCTCGCCGTTCTTCGCCCGGCTGAACGGCGTCACCCAGGTGATCAGCCCGGGCGGCTCCGGGCTGCTGGTGCACAACCGGCTCACCCACAGCCTCAAGGTGGCGCAGGTGGCCCGGGCGATCGCCGAGCGGCTGACCGCCGACCCGGCCCACCGGGACCTGCTGGAGAAGCTCGGCGGCTGCGACCCGGACGTGGTGGAGGCCGCCGCGCTCGCCCACGACCTCGGGCACCCGCCCTTCGGGCACCTGGGGGAGCGGGTCCTGGACCGGCTGGCCCGGCAGCGGCTCGGGCTGGCGGACGGCTTCGAGGGCAACGCCCAGTCGTACCGGATCGTCACCAGCACCGAGATCCGCGGCGCGGCGACCACCGGGCTCGACCTGACCGCCGCGGTCCGCGCGGCGATGCTGAAGTATCCGTGGACCCGGCTGGACCACCCGGACCCGCACCCCCGTCACCTCGACCCGGCGCCCCGGGGCGCGGCGGCGCCGCCGGACGATCCGGACAGCGGGTCGGTCAAGTTCGGCGCGTACCGCACCGAGCTGGACGACCTGCGGCAGGCGCGGGAGCCGTTCGCCGGGCGCATCCCGGACTGGCAGCAGACCCCGGAGGCGTCCGTCATGGACACCGCCGACGACATCGCGTACGCGATCCACGACGTGGAGGACTTCTACCGCGTCGGGGTGCTCCAGCAGGGGGCGGTGGCCGCGGAGCTGATGGCCTGGCAGCGCGAGTACGGGCACCTGCGCTCGATCACGGCCTCGGCGTTGGAGGGCGCGGGCCGGCGGCCGGGGGCGGCGATCGAACGGCTGCGCCGGCAACTGCACCGCAAGGACGCCTGGATCGCCGACGACGACGCGTTCGCCGCCGCGGTCGAGCACGTCCGGGAGGAGCTGGTGGAGGGGCTGCTGGCCCTGCCCTTCGACGGCTCGATCGAGGCGGAGCAGTACGTCGCCCGGTTCGCCGCCCGCTGGTCCACCCGCTTCGTGGAGGCCATCACGGTCACCCCGGAGCCGGACGTCCGCTCCGGCCACGTACGGCTCGACCGGGCCCAGTGGCACGAGGTGCAGGTGCTCAAGTTCGTCCACCACCGGTTCGTGCTGGCCCGCCCCGACCTGGCCCTGCACCAGCGCGGCCAGGCGCGGCTGCTGGGCACGCTGGTGGAGGCGCTGTGGGAGTGGCTGCTGGACCCGGAGGAGGAGTCCCGGCTGCCCCGCCGGCTGCACGACCTGGTCGAGCTGGCCGAGGCGGAGCTGCACCCGCGTACCCCGGACCGGATCGGCCGGGCCCGGGGCCGGGCGATCGTCGACTTCGTCGCGCAGCTCACCGACGGGCAGGCGGTGGCGATGCTGGACGCGCTGTCCGGCCGCTCCGGGGCCCTGTGGACGGACGCCTTCGTGCTCTGAGGCCGCCTCAGCGGGCGGGCACACCCTTGACCACGAGGTCCGGCGGCACGTCCCGTACCACGCAGGCGCCCGCGCCGACCGTCGCGCCGGCGCCGACCCGCAGGCCCGGCAACACCACCGCGCCCGCGCCGATCAGCGCGGCAGTGTCGAGGCGGCAGTCGCCCGACACGGCCGCGAGCGGGTGCAGGGAGACGTGGTCGCCGACCACGCAGTCGTGGGCGAGGGTGGCGTTCTGGTTGACGTGCAGGTGCCGGCCGGCGGTGACGTTGGTGGTGATCCGGCCGCCGGCGAACACCACCAGGCCCTCGGCCGACACGAGGTCGGGGCCGACCGTCGCGTCCGGGTGCACCAGACTCGCCACCGGCCTGCCGTACGTGTCGGCCCGCGCGGCCACCGTCCGCCGTACCCGGGGGTCGCCGAGGCCGAGCACGACGTGGGTCTCGGGCGGCAGCTGCGCGAGCGCGGCCACGGTGCCGAGGTATGCGGCGCCCGTCGCCTCGGCGCGCTTGCGGTTGCGCTCCGACGGGTTGTCGTCGACGAAGCCGACCAGCCGCCACGGCGGCCGGGCGGAGGCGTCGTTGACCGCCGCCACGATCTGGGCGATCTCCCGACCGTGGCCGCCGCAGCCGACGACGACGAGGTCGAGGGTCACCGGGACCCGCGTCCCGCGGTCGCCGGCACCTGCCGTTCCGCGGCGGTGCCCCGGAACTCGTGCGCGGTGGCGGCGCCCGGCGCGCTGATGCCCTGTCGGCGGAGCACGGCCACCGCGGTCCGCGCCAGGATGCGGGCGTCGAGGCGCAGGCTCCAGTTGTCGACGTAGCGCAGGTCGTAGGCGAACCGCTCCGCCCAGTCGAGTTCGTTGCGGCCGTTGACCTGTGCGAGCCCGGTGAGCCCCGGCCGGACGTCGTGCCGGCGGAACTGCTCGGCGGTGTACAGGTCGCGGTAGCTGGTCGGGAACGGGCGGGGCCCGACGAGGCTCATGTCGCCGCGCAGGATGTTCCAGAGGCTGGGCAGCTCGTCCAGGCTGGTGGCCCGCAGCCACCGGCCCAGCGGGGTCAGCCGCGCCTGGTCGTCGCCGGGGGAGAAGGTACCGCTTCCGCCGGCCATGGAGCGGAACTTCAGGATGGTGAACTCCCGGCCGTACCGGCCGATCCGCCGCTGCCGGAAGAGCACCGGTCGGCCCAGGCCGATCAGCACCGCGACCGCGACCGCGGCCAGGATCGGCGCCGTCACGAGTAGGGCCGTCAGCGCGACGACGACGTCGACGCCGCGTTTGACGGCCGCGCCGCGGTCGCGGTGCGAGCGGGTCGTCGAGGGGGCTTGGTCTTCCACGCCTGGGGAGAGGCGAACCTGCATGCTGTCCTCCGGCCGCTGACTCGTCAGCGAACAGAGTACGCAAATATGCGCAGAAGGAAGCCTTGTCCGGTTTTTTCGGCGCGTCTCAGGCGATCGCCTGCCACCAGCCGTCCACCGCCGGCGGCTCGTCGACCACCACCCGCTCACCCGGGCGCGGCACGGCCAGCCGGACGTCCCGGGCCTTCGCCTCGGCCCACAGCCGGTCCACCGGCTCCGACCAGTCGTGCAGGGCCAGGTTGAAGGTGCCCCAGTGCACCGGCACCAGCAGATCGCCCCGGACGTCGAGGTGGGCGGCGACCGCCTCCTCGGGGAACATGTGGATGTTCGGCCAGGCCCGGTCGTACGCGCCGATCTGCATGAGCGTGAGGTCGAACGGGCCGTGCTCGGCGCCGATCTCGGCGTATCCGTCGAAGTAGCCGGAGTCACCGGTGTAGAAGACCTTGCGGTGCGCGCCCGCCACCACCCAGGAACTCCAGAGGGTGCCGTCGCGGCGCAGGCCGCGCCCGGAGAAGTGCTGCGCGGCGGTGGCGGTGACGGTGAGCCCGCCGACCCGGTGGCTCTCCGACCAGTCCAGCTCGACGATGCGCTCCTGCGGGACGCCCCACCGGTCCAGGTGGGCGCCGACGCCCAGCGGCACCAGGAACGGCGCGGACTGGTGGTCGAGCAGCCCGCGCACCGTGGCCATGTCGAGGTGGTCGTAGTGGTCGTGCGAGATCAGCACGGCGTCGAGTGGGGGCAGTTCGTCCAGCCGGACCGGCGGCTGGTGGATGCGTCGCGGGCCGACCAGCGCCGACGGCGAGCACCTGTCGCTCCAGACCGGGTCGAGCAGCACCCGGTGCCCCTCGATCTCCACGAGCGTCGA
This sequence comes from Micromonospora maritima, assembly GCF_902825405.1. GTDB lineage: Bacteria > Actinomycetota > Actinomycetes > Mycobacteriales > Micromonosporaceae > Micromonospora > Micromonospora maritima. The sequence goes on from NZ_CADEAU010000240.1 coordinate 7,474, forward strand.
CGCGTGCCCGTACCAGATCGCGTTCAGCTCGCGGGCCGGATCGGACGGGGTCGGGTCGGCCGGGCGCAGCAGCGGCACCCCGTCGAGGTCGCGCCGTTCCGGCATGCCGGACAGGCCGCGCGGCCCGGCGCCCCGGGCCAGCGCCAGCGTGGCCGTGGCCGCGAACCGGTCCCCGGCGCCGCAGGTGTCCGCCACGTGGTCCGGCACGGACGTCGGCGGCACCACCACCGGGCTCCCCCCGCCGTGGCAGAGCACCGCCCCGTCCGGGCCTGTCGTCACCGCGACCGCGCCGACCCGCCAGCGGTGGCGCAGCTCCTGCCCGGCGCGGGTGGCCGTGGAGAGCCGGGAATCGCCGCCCGCGTCGCCGGTGAGTCGGCGCAGCTCATCGAGGTTCGGGGTGGCCAGCCGGGTGCCGGGTACGGCGGCGGCACCCCGGGGGTGCGGGTCCCAGACCACCGGGGCGGCGGACCGGGCCAGCTCGGCACGGAGCGTCGGCTGCCGCAGCAGCCCCCGGCCGTAGTCGCTGACCAGGATCGCGCGGGCCCGGCCGAGCAGCTCCCGTACCGCCTCCGACGGCTCACCGGGCGCCTGCGGGTCGCCGCCCCGGTCGAGCCGCAGCAGCGTCTGGCCGCCGGAGCGCAGCCGGATCTTCTCGGCGGTGGCGCCGGGCAGGTGCACCGGGTAGACGTCGACCCCGGCGGCGGCCAGCAGGTCGGCCAGACGGGC
>NZ_CADEAU010000241.1 GCF_902825405.1 Micromonospora maritima
CTTTCCCTACACGACGCTCTTCCGATCTCCAGCACCGGTCCGGCCAGCCAGGCGACGGTCAGCGTGGGCACGCCGGCGGCGAGCGCCGCGCGGCCGACCACCCAGGGCGTGGCCAGGATGATCGCCAGCACCACGCCCAGGTCGGCCAGGAGCAGCGGCCAGCGCCGTCCGCCCGGGCGTCCGTAGCCGGCCGCCGTCACGCCGGTCCAGGCCAGCATGGCCAGCAGGACGGCGCCCGCGGCGACCGGGTGCGCGTACCGGGTGGCGTCGCGCAGTACGAGCAGGCCGACGTACGCCAGCGAGGCGAAGCGGAACACCGCGATGGACCGCCAGAACGGGCCTTCCAGGCCGGAGGACGACGGCATGGCCGTCACCATGCCACAGCCCGTCACCGGCGGGCCGCCTGGTGCGGTCCGATAAACCCTGACGTACGGTGGAAATGCCGCGAAAGTCGTCGAGAAGCAGCGCTGGGACGGGGCCATGACGGACGTAGAACCCCCGGCACCGCGTACGGTTGTGCCCATCGAACCTTCCCTCCTCATCGCCGAGGCCTTCGACCAGGCCCAGGTGACCGAGCTCCGACACTCGGTCACCTCCTGCGCGCACGCGACGGGGCTGGCCGGCCAACGGCTCGACGACTTCGTGCTGGCGGTCAACGAGCTGATCACCAACGCGGTCCGGCACGGCGGCGGGCAGGGTCGGCTGCGGCTCTGGCGCCAGGGCGGCGACCTGGTCTGCGAGGTGGCCGACCACGGCCAGGGAATCAGCGAACGACGGCTGCACGACCGCAACCGGCCGGCGCCGGACACCGCCGGCGGCTGGGGGCTCTGGCTGGCCCGGGAGCTGAGCGACACCATGGAGGTGGAGACCGGCCACGCCGGCACCGTCGTCCGGATCACCGCGGCCCTGGACGCCCGGCAGCCCACCGACTGGCCACCGGGCGGCTGACCGGCCACCCGGCCGCCCGCTCAGCCGAAGAGGGCGCTCACCGACTCGCCGTTGTGGATCCGGCGCATCGCCTCGGCCAGGGCCGGCGCCACGGAGAGCACCTCCAGCTTCGGCACCCGCTTCTCGCTCGGGATCGGCACCGTGTTGGTGCAGACGATCTCCAGGACGCCGTCCTGGGCGCTCAGCCGCTCCAGCGCCCCGCTGGAGAACAGGCCGTGCGTGCAGGCCAGCCGGATCGACCGGACCTGCCGCTCGCGCAGGTGTGAGATCAACTCGATCACCGTGCTGCCCTTGGCGATCTCGTCGTCGAGGACGATCACGTCCCGGTCCGCCACGTCACCGATGATCGTGCTGATCTGCACCCGGTCGTCGCTGAAGCGCTGCTTGGCGCCGGCCGCGACCGGGGTGCCCAGCATCCGGGCGAACGCGGCGGCCTCCTTGGCGTTGCCGAGATCCGGCGAGACCACCACCGCGTTGCTCAGGTCGTACCCCTTGAAGTGGGCGGCCAGCTCGCGCAGCGCGTGCAGGTGGTCCACCGGGACGCTGAAGAAGCCGTGCACCTGGGGCGAGTGCAGCGTCATGGCCAGCACCCGGTGCGCGCCGGCCGAGGTGAGCAGGTCGGCCACGAGGCGCCCGCCGATGGAGATGCGCGGGGCGTCCTTCTTGTCCGACCGGGCGTACGCGTAGTGCGGCAGCACCACGGTGATCCGGCCGGCCGACGCGCCCCGGGCGGCGTCGATCATGAGCAGCAGCTCGACCAGGTGCTCCTGCACCGGCGGCACCAGCGGCTGGATGAGGAAGACGTCGCGCTCCCGGCAGTTGGCCTGCAACTGCACCTCGAGGCAGTCGTTGGCGAACCGGGACACCCGGACCGGGTGCAGCGGAACGTCGAGGTGGGCGCAGATCTCGGCGGCGAGGTCCGGGTGGGCGGTCCCGCTGAACACGGCAATGTCACGCACGTCTGGTGATCGTACGGGGCGATCGGAGGGAGACGGTGGACGCTCCCGGCGGGTACGGTGCTGCGGTGACCGGAGAGTTCGTCGCCGCCATCGACCAGGGCACCACCTCCTCGCGGTGCATCGTCTTCGACGCCGACGGCGAGATCGTCGCGGTGGCCCAACGCGAACACCGGCAGATCTTCCCCCGGCCCGGCTGGGTCGAGCACGACGCGGACGAGATCTGGACCAACGTCGAGCACGTGGTGCGCGAGGCGCTGGCGAGCGCCGACATCGGCCCGGAGCAGCTGGCCGCGGTGGGCATCACCAACCAGCGCGAGACCACAGTGGTCTGGGACCGGGAGACCGGTCGCCCGGTGGCGAACGCGATCGTCTGGCAGGACACCCGCACCGGCCCGCTGCTGCGCGAGCTGGCCGAGGCGTACGACCCCGACCGGCTGCGCGCCCGCACCGGCCTGACCCTGGCCACCTACTTCGCCGGCCCGAAGCTGCGCTGGTTGCTCGACCACGTCGACGGGCTGCGCGCGCGGGCCGAACGGGGCGAGGTCCTGTTCGGCACGATGGACAGCTGGATCATCTGGAAGCTGACCGGGCGGCACGTCACCGACGTGACGAACGCCAGCCGCACCCTGCTGATGGACCTGGAGACCCTCGACTGGGCGCCGGAGCTGCTCGACGCGCTCCGCATCCCGGCCGCGATGCTGCCCGAGATCCGCTGCTCGGCCGAGGTCTACGGCACGGCCGACGGGGTCCTCGCCGGGGTGCCGGTGGCGAGCGCGCTCGGCGACCAGCAGGCGGCGTTGTTCGGGCAGACCTGCTTCCAGCCCGGCGAGGCCAAGTGCACCTACGGCACCGGCAGCTTCCTGCTGCTCAACACCGGCGCGAGCCCGGTGCCGTCGCGGCACGGCCTGCTCACCACGGTGGCGTACCGGATCGAGGGCCAGCCGGCCGTGTACGCGCTGGAGGGCGCCATCGCGGTCACCGGCTCGCTGGTGCAGTGGCTGCGCGACAACCTCGGCCTGATCTCCACCGCCCCGCAGGTCGAGGAGCTGGCCCGCACCGTCGACGACAACGGCGGCTGCTACGTGGTGCCGGCCTTCTCCGGCCTGTTCGCCCCGCACTGGCGCAGCGACGCCCGGGGCGTGATCGCCGGGCTGACCGGCTACATCACCAAGGGCCACCTGGCCCGGGCGGTGCTGGAGGCGTCCGCCTTCCAGACCCGCGAGGTGGTCGACGCGATGAACGCCGACTCCGACGTGGCGCTGCGGCGGCTGCGGGTGGACGGCGGGATGACCGGCAACGCGCTGCTCATGCAGTTCCTCGCCGACGTGCTGGACGTGCCGGTGGTGCGGTCCCGGATCACCGAGACCACCTGCCTCGGCGCCGCGTACGCCGCCGGCCTGGCGGTCGGGTTCTGGCCCGACCTGGCCACGCTGCGGGACAAGTGGCGCTCCGACGCCCAGTGGGAGCCGGCCATGGACCCGACCCACCGCGACCGCGAACTGCACCAGTGGCGCAAGGCCGTCCAACGCACCCTGAACTGGGAAGACTGACCCCGCCCCGCGCGGGTCAGCGGGGGGTGAGGATGCAGAACTCGTTGCCCTCGGGGTCGGCCATGACCCGCCAGGGGACCTCGACGCCGCCCAGGTCGGGGACGGTGGCGCCGAGCGAGCGCAACCGGTCCGCCTCCGCCGCCAGGTCGTCACCGGGGTACGGGCGGACGTCGACGTGGACGCGGTTCCACCCGGGCTTCACGTCGGTGCTGCGGACGAACTCCAGGTAGGGGCCGACGCCGGCGGCGGAACGCAGGGACGCGTACCGGTCGGTGACCTCGTGCCGGACCCAGTCCGTCGCCTCGCCCCAGAACCGCGCCATCTCCCGCGGATCCGCGCAGTCGACCACCACCGCGGCGATCTGCCCGGTGTCCCGGTAGACCTCGCGCGGCTCCAACACGCAGAACTCGTTGCCCTCCGGGTCGGCCATGACCGTCCACGGGACGTCGCCCTGGCCGATGTCGACCGTTGTCGCGCCAAGGCCCGTCAGCCGCGCGACCAGCTCCGCCTGGTGCTCCGGCGAGGTGGTGGCGAGGTCGACGTGCACCCGGTTCTTCGCCGTCTTGGGTTCCGCGGAGACCACGAGGTCGATGAAGAGGGCGGAGGGATCGGGGTACGGGACGCCCGGCGGTTCGAGGTTCGTCACGCCGGGTTCCTCGCTGGACATCTCCCACCCGAGGACCTTCGCCCAGAACGCGCCCAGCGCGACCTCGTCCCGGGCCTTCATGTTGATCTGGACAAGTCGCGTCGCCATGTCACTCCCAGCGGTTTCCGGTGAGCTTCTCGTACACCTCGACGTAGCGGGCCCGGGTCGCCTCGACCACCTCGGCCGGCACCTCTGGCGCCGGCGGCTGCTTGTCCCAGCCGTTGCCGGTGGCCCAGTCCCGCACGTACTGCTTGTCGAAGGAGAACTGCGCCCGGCCCGGCTGGTAGGACTCGGCCGGCCAGAACCGGGACGAGTCGGAGGTGAGCAGCTCGTCGGCGAGCATCAGCGTGCCGTCCGGCGCCCAGCCCAGCTCCAGCTTGGTGTCGGCGATCAGGATGCCCCGGTCCGCGGCGATCTCCGCGCCCCGCCGGTAGACGTCGAGGGTGATCTGCCGCAGCCGCTCGGCGGTCTCCGGCCCCACCTTGTCGACCACCTGGTCGTAGGTGATCGGCTCGTCGTGCTCGCCCATCGGCGCCTTGGTCGACGGAGTGAAGATCGGCTCGGGCAGGATCGACGCCTCCACCAGGCCCCGGGGCAGCGGCACCCCGGAGACGGAGCCGGTGCGCTCGTACTCGGCGAAGCCGCCACCGGTCAGGAAGCCCCGGGCCACGCACTCGACCGGCACCATCTCCAGCCGCCGGCACCGGATCGCCCGCCCGGCGAACTCCGCCGGCACGTCGGTGGCGGAGAGGACGTGGTTCGGCACCAGGTCCGACAGCTGCTCGAACCACCACAGCGAGAGCGCGGTGAGCAGTCTGCCCTTGTCCGGGATCGGGGTCGGCAGCGCCACGTCGTAGATGGAGATGCGGTCGGAGGCGACCAGGATCAGGTCCGCGCCGTCGGCGTAGACGTCCCGGACCTTGCCCGAGTGCAGAAGTTCCACGGCGCTAGTACACCATGGGGGCGACCACCCGCCCGGCGCGCCCACCGGCCGTCCCGCCCGGCGTTGACACCCCGGCCCGGTGCCGGTGGAATGGTCCGTCCACCCCAGTTTCGGAGAGAACCGTGCGCGCTGAACGGTCCGTCCCCCGTCCCGGCCTCGACCGGCGACGGTTCCTCGGCGCGCTCACCGGGCTGCCCCTGCTCGCCGGCGGGCTGGCCGGCTGCGGCCCGGAGGAGGAGGCGGCGGCCGAGGACGGCCCGATCGAGCTGTCGGTGTTCTGGTGGGGCGGCAGCCGCCGGGCCCAGGCCACCGAGCAGGCGCTGCGCCTCTACACCCAGCAGAACCCCCGGGTCAGCTTCCGGATCACCTGGCAGGGCCTCACGGGCTACTACGACCGGCTCGCCACCCAGGGCACCGGCGGCAACGTGCCGGACCTGTTCCAGATCGACGACACGCTGCTCACCGAGTACACCCGCCGCGACATCCTGCTCGACCTCACCGGCTACGCCGACGACGGCCGGCTCGACCTGCGCGACCTGCCGGAGCAGTTGGCCCGCTACGGGCGGGTGGACGAGCGGACCGTGGCGGTGCCCGCCGCCCAGACCAACGCGGCGCTGGTCTACAACCGGGACCTGCTGCGCCGGCTGGACGTGCCGGCGCCGCGCACCGGCATGTCCTGGAAGGAGTACGCCCGCTGGGCCGCCCGGGTCACCCGGTCGTCCGGCTACCGGGTCGCCGGCACCATGGACGCCTCCGGCGACTACCGGGCGCTCTGGCTCTGGCTGCGCGGCCAGGGCAGCGAGCTCTACCAGGGGCGGCAGCTCGGCTTCAGCTCGGCGGAGCTGCTCTCCTGGTTCGAGTTCTGGGAGGTCGCCCGCTTCGACGCGGCCACCCCGAGCGCCGCGCTCGTGGAGCAGGCGGACACCGGCGAGCTGAACCGCCAGCTCGTGGTCACCGGGCACACCGCGGCCTCCTTCGCCTGGTCCCACCAGCTGCCGGAGCTGCAACGCCTCACCGAGGACGAGCTGGGCGCGGTCGCCTTCCCCGGCACGCCGGCCGCCCAGTGGCCGCGGGCGTCGATGTACTGGGCCGGCTTCCGGGGCACCCGGCACCCCGGCGTGGTGGTGGACGTGCTCAACTTCCTCACCACGAACGTGGCGGCCGGCCGGGTCCTCGGCGTGGAACGGGGCGTGAACGCCAGCACCCAGGTCCGCACGTACGTGGCCGCGGGCGTGACCGACCGGGCCGAGAAGCGGGTGACGATCCTGGGCGCCGAGCTGGACGGCCTGTCCGGTCCCGCGCCCGCGCCGCCGCCGAAGGGGCACGCCAAGGTCCGTACGTTGCTCATCGAGGCGGCCGAGAGCATCCGGGGCAAGCGGGCCGGCGCCCGCTCCGCGACGTCCCGGTTCATGGCCCGGGCGAACGCCGCCCTGACCGAGTGACCGCCGCCCGCCGCGCGTGGGCGCGGCGGGCGGGGTCGGGTGGTCGTCAGCGCGGCGGGCGGTTCCGCCGGTTCCGCGTCAAGAGCACCACCAGCAGGACGATCCCGCCGACCACCACGAGGCAGCAGAGCAGGCCGAGGACGCCGAAGCCGCCCCGGGACCGCCGTCGCGCCGCCTCCACCACGAGCTCACCGGTGCCGGTCGACGCCCAGGCCGCGACCGGCACGAAGACCGAGAGCGCGACCGTTCCGAGGACCGCGCCCAGGCGGCCCCACCATCTGTTCCATCCAGCCATGCCCCCATCCTCGCCGAGGTGCGCAACCGGGGCACGCCGGACGCGGCGGAGGAATCCGGAAAGGGCGAAGGGCCCCGGAGCGAACTCCGGGGCCCTTCGTCACGAGTAGCGGGGACAGGATTTGAACCTGCGACCTCTGGGTTATGAGCCCAGCGAGCTACCGAGCTGCTCCACCCCGCGTCGGCTCGTAAAGCTTATCGCACGGGAATCGTGGAGATCAGCCGGGTCCCCCGATCCCGCCGAAGAGGCACGACGGCGAAAACGGCGAAGGGCCCCGGAACGGATTCCGGGGCCCTTCGTCACGAGTAGCGGGGACAGGATTTGAACCTGCGACCTCTGGGTTATGAGCCCAGCGAGCTACCGAGCTGCTCCACCCCGCGTCGGCTCGTAAAGCTTATCGCACGGGAATCGTGGAGATCAGCCGGGTCCCCCGATCCCGCCGAAGAGGCACGACGGCGAAAACGGCGAAGGGCCCCGGAACGGATTCCGGGGCCCTTCGTCACGAGTAGCGGGGACAGGATTTGAACCTGCGACCTCTGGGTTATGAGCCCAGCGAGCTACCGAGCTGCTCCACCCCGCGTCGGCTCGACAACCGTAGCGCACCGACCCGGGGAGGCGCAAAACGGGTCCTTCAGTCCAGCCACCGCCGGACCGCGTCGACCGCCCGCCGGCTGTCCGCGTCGAACTGGGCGCGCTCGGTCGAGGTGCTCTCCCAGCCCTGCTCCCACAGCACCGTCACCACGTCACCGGACCGCACCGCGCGCACCAGGTGCACCTCGTCGCCGCCGCTCGGCTCGCCGTTGGCGTCCAGGTAGGGCCGGCGCGTCTCGAACAGCACCGACTCGTCGCCGTACCCGGAGTCGGGCAGCAGGCGCTGACGCACGGTCGTCGACGGCGCCTCGGGTACCGGCTGCGCGGGGCAGGCCCGGACGGCCACCCGCAGCTCGGCCAGGGCCTCGCCGGCGCGCCCGGCCCGGTAGATCGTGATGCTGTGCCGGTAGCTGCCGGAGGGCACCGCGTCGGCCGGCGCGCCGGCCGACCGGTACGGCAGCGTCCGGGCCCGCGACGCGACGACCGACTCGGTGCCGGGGCGCGAACCGCAGAGCACCGGCAGCACCGCTCCCGGGCCGAACTGGTTGCCCGTACCGGCGTCGTTGGCGGCGGGCAGGACGAAGAACGCCCGGTCCGGGATCGTGGTCGGGGCCCCCGCCGTCGGACGTCCGGCACTCGACGGCGCGGCCGGGCTCCGACCACCGGGGGTACGGGTGCCGGAGGGGGTCGACGGGGCGGGCGAGGGCTTCTCGGCCAACCCGGCGGTGGTGGGCGGCGGGGTGGGCACCGGCGTACCCGCGGGCGGCGGCGCGACCGGTTCCGGCCCGGCGGCCAGTACCAGTTGAGATCGGAAGAGC
>NZ_CADEAU010000242.1 GCF_902825405.1 Micromonospora maritima
GCCTCGCTGCGGGCGGCGGCGAGGTGCCGTGCCCCCTCCGGCGGGTAGCCGCGGTAGACCGGGAAGCACGCGGCCAGCTCGGCCAGGGCGGCACGGACCTGCTCGCGCGGCAGCTCGGGCACCAGCGCGGCGAGACGGCCCAGCTCGGCGGCGAGCAACCGGGTGGCCGCCTCCAGCTTGGTGCCGTGGGTCAGGTCCTCCCAGGACGTGTGCCGGCCGGTGAGCCGCCCGTCCAGGGCGGTGAAGTCCGGTTCGGCGTCCGGGTCGACGAACAGGCCGCTCACCGCCGCCAGGGCGTCGTAGCCGGTGGTGCCGTCGACCGGCCACCGCGGCAGGTCCTCGCCGTACTCCAGGATCTTCTCCACCACCAGCCAGCTCGCCGGCGCGGCGGCGCGCAGCCGGGCCAGGTAGCCGGCGGGGTCGCGCAGCCCGTCCGGGTGGTCGACCCGGATGCCGTCGACGTCGCCGGCGTCGACCCAGCGCAGGATCTCCGCGTGCGTGGCGTCGAAGACCGCCGGGTCCTCCACCCGCAGGCCGGCCAGGTCCGAGACGGCGAAGAACCGGCGGTACGTCAGCTCGGCGTCCCCGCGCCGCCAGTTCACCAGCTCGTAGTGCTGCCGGTCGTGCACCTGCCGGGCCGTCCCGTCGCCGGTGCCGTCGGCGACCGGGAAGCGGTGCTCGTGGTAGCGCAGCTCCCCGTCGACCAGCTTGAGGTCGTCGAGGGCGTCGGGGGCGTCGGCGAGTACCGGCAGCAGCAGCCGCCCCCGGTCCCAGTCGATGTCGAACCAGTGCGCGTACGCCGAGTCGCGGCCCCGGCGCAGCACGTCCCACCAGGCCGGGTTGGCCGCCGGGCGGGCCACCCCGGCGTGGTTGGGCACGATGTCGACGACCAGGCCCAGCCCGGCCGACCGCAGCGCCCGGGCCAGGCGTTGCCGACCGGCCTCGCCGCCCAGCTCCGGGTTGACCGCGCGGTGGTCGACCACGTCGTAGCCGTGTGACGAGCCGGGGGTGGCGGTGAGCAGGGGCGCGGTGTAGAGGTGGGTGACGCCGAGCGCGGCCAGGTAGTCGGCCAGCTCGGCGGTGGCGTCCAGGTCGAAGCCGGGGCGCACCTGCACCCGGTAGGTGGAGCGAGGGGTGTCGGGCATGGGTCAGGCCGTCCTCTCCAGGACCAGCAGCGAGCGGTCCGGTACGCAGACCGTGCCACCCGCCTCGACCAGTGTCGTCTTCTCCGGATCGGGTTCCGCCGTGCTGATCACCAGTTCCCACCGCGGCCCGAACTCCTCGCCGGGCAGCGTGAAGTCCAGCGGCGCGTCGTGCGCGTTGAACAGCAGCAGGAACGAGCTGTCCCGGTGGCGCTGGCCGTACTGGCCGCGCTCCGGGATGCCGTCGCCGTTGACGAACAGGGCCACCGAGCGGCCGAAGTCGTTGCCCCAGTCCTCGCCTGTCATCTCCCGGCCGTCGGGGGTGTACCAGGCGAGGTCCGGCAGGCCGGAGCCGGCGGCCCGGCCGCCGACCGGCAGGCCGGTGAAGAACCGCCGCCGCCGGAACACCTGGTGCCGGTTGCGGAAGTCGGTGAGCCGCCGCACGAACGCGAGCAGCTCGCTGTCGGCGCGTTCCCAGTCCACCCAGGCCAGCTCGCTGTCCTGGCAGTAGGCGTTGTTGTTGCCACGCTGGGTGCGGCCCAGCTCGTCGCCGTGGCCGAGCATCGGCACGCCCTGGGACAGGATCAGCGTGGCCAGGAAGTTGCGCCGCTGCCGGGCCCGCAACGCCAGCACGCCCGGATCGTCGGTGTCCCCCTCGACGCCGCAGTTCCAGGAGCGGTTGTGGCTCTCCCCGTCCCGGTTGTCCTCGCCGTTGGCCTCGTTGTGCTTGTCGTTGTAGGAGACCAGGTCGGCAAGGGTGAACCCGTCGTGGCAGGTGACGAAGTTGATGCTGTGGAAGGGGCGGCGGCCGTCGTCCTGGTAGAGGTCGGCGGAGCCGGAGATGCGGGAGGCGAACTCGGCGAGCGTGGCCGGCTCGCCGCGCCAGAAGTCGCGGACCGTGTCGCGGTACTTGCCGTTCCACTCGGTCCACTGCGGCGGGAAGTTGCCGACCTGGTAGCCGCCGGGGCCGATGTCCCACGGCTCGGCGATGAGCTTGACCCGGCCGACCACCGGGTCCTGCTGCACCACCTCGAAGAACGTGGAGAGGCGGTCCACCTCGTAGAACTCGCGGGCGAGCGTGGCCGCGAGGTCGAACCGGAAGCCGTCGACGTGCATCTCGGTGACCCAGTAGCGCAGCGAATCCATGATCAGTTGCAGTGAGTGCGGGCTGCGCACGTTGAGGCTGTTGCCGGTGCCGGTGTAGTCGACGAAGTACCGGCGGTCCTCCTCCGACAGCCGGTAGTAGCTCGGCGTGTCGATGCCCTTGAAGCTGAGCGACGGCCCGAGGTGGTTGCCCTCGGCGGTGTGGTTGTAGACCACGTCGAGGATGACCTCGATCCCGGCGGCGTGCAGCGCCTTGACCATGCCCCGGAACTCCTGCACCTGCTGGCCGAGGCGGCCCAGCGCGGAGTAGCCGTGGTGCGGGGCGAAGAAGCCGATGGTGTTGTAGCCCCAGTAGTTGCGCAGCCCCAGGTCGGCCAGGCGGTGGTCGTGCACGAACTCGTGCACCGGCATCAGTTCGACGGCGGTCACCCCGAGCTGCTTGAAGTGCTCGATCATGACCGGCGAGGCGATCGCCGCGTACGTGCCGCGCAGCTCCTCGGGGATGTCGGGGTGACGCATGGTCAGGCCGCGCACGTGCGCCTCGTAGATCACCGAGTGGTGGTACGGCGTGCGGGGCGGCTTGTCATTGCCCCAGTCGAAGTACGGGTTGACCACCACCGACTTCGGCATGAACGGCGCCGAGTCGGCGGTGTTCATCAGGTCCGGGTCGCCACCGACCTCGTAGTCGTAGACGGCCGGATCCCACGCGATCTCACCGTCGACCGCCTTGGCGTACGGGTCGAGCAGCAGCTTGTGCGGGTTGCACCGCAACCCCTCGGCCGGACGCCACGGCCCGTGCACCCGGAACCCGTAGCGCTGGCCGGGCTCCACGCCGGGGATGTAGGCGTGCCAGACGTACGCGTCGACCTCGCGCAGCTCGACCCGCCGCTCGGTGCCGATGTCCCACTCGTCGAACAGGCAGAGCTCGACCTTCTCCGCCACCTCGGAGAAGATCGCGAAGTTGGTGCCCATCCCGTCGTAGGTGGCGCCGAGGGGGTAGCTCTCGCCCGGCCAGACCTGCATGTCGCTCCTTCGGGCCCATGATCGTGAGCGCACCGGACGGGGGACGGCCGGTGCGCACGCCGTTGATGCCCCGCCTCACGCGCCGCCAATCCACCCGTTCGGACCGTAACCGAAACGATCGGGTGTTGTCCGTCACGATCGCCCTTTTCAAGATGCGGGTTCGCGCCGGATGGACTTTCCTGGACCGCGGACACGCGCCCGCGCGTTTCCGCCCGGCCGTTCGGCCACCCCTCACCACTCGCTTCCGCCGCCACCGATGCCGGCGTGTCCTCCCCTGCCATGGACGGAGATCGACGTGACCTCTCTGCGGGTCGGCGCGCAGCCCGCCACCGCGACGGACCGGCTCCACCGGCCCACCCTCACCTCCCGCCCGACCCCGCCGCCGCAGCCCGGCGCCGCGCCGCGTACCCGGCGCATCCTCATGCTGTCGTGGGAGTACCCGCCGGTGCTGGTGGGTGGGCTCGGCCGGCACGTGCACGCGCTCTCCGTCGCGCTGGCCGCCGCCGGTCACGAGGTCACCGTGGTCACCCGGCACGCCGAGGGCGCGCCGCTGGAGGAGTACGCCGACGGCGTGCGGATCGTCCGCGCCGCCGAGGACCCGGTGACCTTCCCGCTGGCCACCGACTCGCTGCTGGCCTGGACCATGGCGTTCAACCACACGCTCACCCGGGCCGCCCTGCGCGCCGCCGAGTCGGGCGCGTACGACGTGATCCACGCCCACGACTGGCTGGTGGCGCACACCGCGATGACGCTGCGCGAGCACCTCGACGTGCCGCTGGTCAGCACCATCCACGCCACCGAGGCCGGGCGGCACCAGGGCTGGCTGCCGGAGGAGATGAACCGCACCATCCACGGCGTCGAGCAGTGGCTGGCCGGCGAGTCCGGCCGGGTGATCGTCTGCTCCGGCTACATGCGCGACGAGGTGGGCGCGCTGTTCGGCGTGGACGCGGCCCGGGTCGACGTGGTGCCCAACGGGGTCGAGCCGCACCGGTGGCGGGTGCCCGCCTCGGCGGTCGCCGCCGCCCGGGCCCGCTTCGCCGCCGACGGCCCGCTGGTCACGTTCGCCGGCCGGCTGGTCTACGAGAAGGGCGTGCAGCACCTGCTCGCCGGTCTGCCCCGGCTGCGCGACCGGCACCCCGGGTTGCGCGCGGTGATCGTCGGCGACGGCCCCTACAAGGCGGACCTGGAGGCCGAGGTCCACCGGCTCGGGCTCGGCGCCACGGTCAGCATGCCGGGCTTCCTCGGCGGCACCGACCTGCCCGCGGTGATGGCCGCCTCGGACTGCTTCGCGGTGCCGAGCATCTACGAGCCGTTCGGGATGGTCGCGCTGGAGGGCGCGGCGGCCGGCGCGCCGCTGGCGGTGTCCCGCACCGGCGGGCTGGCCGAGATCGTCGAGCCGGGCGTGACCGGGATGACGTTCGCCCCGCACGACCCGGACGGCCTCTCCGAGGCGGTGCACGCGCTGCTGTCCGACCGGGAGCGGGCGCGTGCGCTGGCCCGACGGGCCCGGACGATGGTGCACGAGCAGTACGGCTGGGCCGCCATCGCGTCCCGCACGGCCGCCGCGTACGCCGCCGCCATCGCCGGCGACCCGGCGTTCACGGCCGCCCGCGCCGAGCGGCGCATGGCGACCGGTCGCACGTTGCCCGCCCTCCCCGAGGGCAACCTCCTCACCGCCGCCGGCTTGCGGTAAGGAAGGGCCCCCTGTTAACGCCTCAGGTAGAGGAGGGGCCCCCTTTTAACAACCGCCCTCCCCCGCCTACGGGAAAGGCCGCCGACCCGGCACGGGTCGGCGGCCTCACTCGTCATCGGTGTTAAGAAGGGGCCCCGCCTCTACCGGAGGCGTTAACAGGGGGCCCTTCCTTGCACCTCAGCGCTCGGCGGCGGGGAGGTACTCCCGCTCGGCGGCACCGGTGTAGATCTGCCGCGGGCGGCCGATCTTGGTCTCCGGGTCGTTGATCATCTCGCGCCACTGGGCGATCCAGCCCGGCAGCCGGCCCAGCGCGAACAGCACCGTGAACATCTTGGTCGGGAAGCCCATGGCCTTGTAGATCAGGCCGGTGTAGAAGTCCACGTTCGGGTAGAGCCGGCGGGAGACGAAGAAGTCGTCGGCGAGCGCGATCTCCTCCAGCTGCACCGCGAGGTCCAGCAGCGGGTCCGGCTTGGCCATCCGGCCGAGCACGTCCTGGGCGGCCTTCTTCACGATGGCGGCGCGCGGGTCGTAGTTCTTGTAGACCCGGTGCCCGAAGCCCATCAGCTTCACGCCGTCCTGCTTGTCCTTCACCTTCTGTACGAAGGAGCGGACGTCGCCGCCGTCGGCCTGGATCTTCTGGAGCATCTCCAGCACGGCCTGGTTGGCGCCGCCGTGCAGCGGGCCGAAGAGCGCGTTCACGCCGGCCGAGACCGAGGCGAACAGGTTGGCGTTGCTGGAGCCGACCAGCCGCACGGTGGAGGTGGAGCAGTTCTGCTCGTGGTCGGCGTGCAGGACGAACAGCATGTCCAGCACCTTCGACATCACCGGGTCGACCTCGTACTCCTCGGCCGGAACACCGAAGGTCATCCGCAGCAGGTTGTCGACGTAGCCCAGCGAGTTGTCCGGGTAGAGCAGCGGCTGGCCGATCGACTTCTTGTACGCGTACGAGGCGATGGTGGGGACCTTCGCCATCAGCCGGATCGTGGACATCTCCACGTGCTCGGAGTCGAACGGGTCCAGGCTGTCCTGGTAGAAGGTCGAGATGGCGCTGACGGCCGAGGAGAGCACGGCCATCGGGTGCGCGTCGCGCGGGAAGCCGTCGAAGAAGCGGCGCATCTCCTCGTGCAGCAGCGAGTGCCGGCGGATCCGGTCGCTGAACTCGGTCAGCTGCGTCTGGCTCGGCAGCTCACCGTAGATCAGCAGGTAGGAGACCTCCAGGAAGGAGGACTTCTCGGCCAGCTGGTCGATGGGGTAGCCGCGGTACCGCAGGATGCCCGCGTCACCGTCGATGTAGGTGATCGCGGACGAGCAGGACGCGGTGTTGACGAAACCGGGGTCGTACGTGGTCATCCCGGTTTCCTTGAGCAGCTTGCTCACCCCGATACCGGCGGGGCCCTCGACCGCGGACTGCACCGGCATCGACAGCTGCCCACCGGGGTGGTCGAGCTTGACTTCCGTCATCTGTTCCTCGCTTCGCCGGCAAGATCTTCGTTGAATTGCCTTCGCTTCTACCGTAATCACGGTGCGGCGGACAACGCTCGGCATGGTTTCGGGGTGAGGTATGCGTCACCTGATTCCCGACTTGCCGGGTCGGAAACCGGGTGGGAGCGCTGCCGGTCAGGACAGGGTGAGCCGCCGCAGCTTCCCGTCGGCCTGCACCCGGTAGAGGTCCAGCCGGTTGGCTCCGGCGGCGAACAGCCGGTCGTCGGGGAGGAACGCGGCGAACCGCCGGCCGCCGGCGTCCGGCGGCACCACCGGCACCACCGCGCCGACCGTGCCGTTGACCGCGACCGCGAGCCGGGTGCCGTCCGGCACCGACGGGGGCACGGTCCCCCAGACCAGCGCGGGCAGCCCGCCCCGCGCCGGGTCGACCGCGTCGAAGGCGGCGAGGTTGGCCACCGTGGCGGAGCCACCGGCCGGTCCGGCGCCGACCCGGGTCCCGACCAGCGGGTCGGTGGCGGGCATCGGCACCGGCGTGGGCACCCCGCCGGTGATCGTGACCGGTTGGCCGGGCCGGTCGTAGAAGCGCTTGTCGGCGCGCTCCCGGGGGGTGGCCTTCGCCGAGCGGCCGTCCATCGACCAGGGGACCCGCATGTGGGTCTCGTCGGCGATGGTCGGCAGCAGGTCGACGTGCTCCCAGTTGCGGTCGTCGACCCGGCCGGTCCGCTGCCCGGGCTCCTTGACGAACATCGGCACCCAGGCCACCTGGTTCGCGGCGTGGTCGATGGCGTCCATGCCGCGTCCCTGCCAGTCCTGGCGGAAGCTGACCCCGTGGTCGGCGGTGACCATGACCAGCGCCTTGTCGTAGAGGCCGGTGGCGCGCAGCGTCCGCAGCGTCTCGCCGATCAGCCGGTCGGTGTAGCCGAGCTGGGCCAGGTGCCGGGCCCGGGCCAGGTCCACCCAGCCGGCGCCGTCGTTGGGCAGGTCCTCCGGCGCGTCGTAGCGCGCCCCGGAGGGCAGGTACGTCCACGGTGTGTGCGGCATGAGCAGGTGCAGGAAGTGCAGCGTGGGCCGGTCGGCGGGGCGCAGGCCGGCCAGGAACGCGGTGAACCGGGCGGGCTGGTTGTCGTCGAGGGTGTCCCAGCGGAACTTCGGGTCGTCGGGCACCGGCTCGGCGGCGTCCAGCCCGACCTCGGCCGCGGTCTGCTCGCGGTAGGAGTCCTCCGGGTCGACCCGGCTGTCCACCGGCGCGGCGAGCTGGCGCAGCAGTTTCCCGCTCTCCCGGGTCAGCACGCCGAGCCCCTGCTCCGGGGTGGTCGCCTGCTCGCACCGGCTGGGCGGGCAGAGCCGCGTGATGCTCTCCTCGGCCTTGATCTGGTAGAGGCCGCCGAGCGCGGTGAACAGGTTGTCCGGGTACTGCGAGTAGTGCGGCGCCGCCCCCCGCTCGGGGTAACGCCCGGTGAGCATCGCCGGCAGCGCGTAGGGCGTCCAGCCGCTGACCCCGGTGGCGTTGCGGTACCAGGTCGACCCGGCGGCCAGCGCGGCGAAGTTGGGGTAGCGAGCGGCGTCGATCCGCTCGTCCGGGCCGAGCAGCGACACCAGCGGAAGCTCGTCCAGCACGATCATGACCACCGGCGGGTGGGCGCCGGCGCCGGCGGTTCCGGCCGCGCCGCCGTCGCCCCGCGGCAGCACCACCGCCGAGGCCGGCGACGCGAACAGGAACAGCCCGACGAAGACCACCGGGCCGACCGCGGCCACCCGCAGCAT
>NZ_CADEAU010000243.1 GCF_902825405.1 Micromonospora maritima
AGCGTCCGTCGCCGTTCGCCGACTGCGCCCCGCTGACCGTCGCGCCCGCGTCGGCCGCCCCGGTGCCGGCCGGCACCGCCGGGGCCGAGCTGCCCGACCTGACCCTGAACTGCTTCACCGGTGGCGCGCCGGTGCGGGTCCGGGACGTCAAGGGTCCGGCGGTGATCAACGTGTGGGCGTCCTGGTGCGGGCCGTGCCGCAAGGAGCTGCCCGCCTTCCAGCGGCTCAGCGAACGGGCCGACGGCCGGTTCCAGGTGATCGGCGTGAACAGCCGGGACAGCCGCGGTGGCGCACAGTCCATCGGCGAGGACTTCGGCGTCGGCTTCCCCATGCTCGTCGACCAGGGCGACGCGTTCCAGCGTGCGCTCGAACGCAACGCCTTCCCGCTGACCGTCCTGGTCGACGGCGACGGCCGGATCCGGCACGTCGACGCGACCGGCGCGTTGGACGACGACCGGCTCGCGACGCTGGTCCGGACCCATCTCGGGGTGACGGTGTGACCCGCAGGCCGCCCGCGTGGTTCGACCCGCTGCTGGGCCGGCTGGGCAGCGCCCGGGCGGAGGACTTCACCCGGATCGTCACCCCGGACAGCGGCGGCCGGGAGAGCGCCGTGCTGGTGCTGCTCGGCGAGGAGCCCGACGCCGGGCCGGACGTGCTCGTCCTCCAGCGCGCCGCGACGCTGCGCAACCACGCCGGGCAGCCCGCCTTTCCCGGCGGCGCCGCCGACCCGGAGGACGCCGACGCCCGCGCCACCGCGCTGCGCGAGGCGAACGAGGAGGTCGGCCTCGACCCCGGCAGCGTCACCGTGCTGGCCGAACTGCCCCGGCTCTGGATCCCGGTCAGCGACTTCGTGGTCACCCCGGTGCTCGCCTGGTGGCACGACCCGCACCCGGTGCACCCGCGCGAGCCGGCCGAGGTCGCGCACGTCGCCCGGCTACCGGTCGCCGAGCTCGTCGACCCGGACAACCGCATGCGGGTACGCCACCCCAGCGGCTGGATCGGCCCCGCCTTCTCGGTGCGCGGCATGCTGGTCTGGGGCTTCACCGCCGGCGTCATCGACACGTTGCTGCAGATGGGTGGCTGGGCCCGGCCGTGGCCGCGCAGCCGGGTGGTGGACCTGCCGCCGGTCGGCGCCACCCCCGCGCCGTCGGCCGGCACCGAGGCGGCGGACGAGACGCGGGTGCGCTGATCACCCGGGCGCACCCTCAGGTCACGTTCAGCGAGCGCTGAGCCTCCCGTGGGCCTGGTGCCCGTACCCTTGGGGCGTGTCCGCCGTGGATCTCGTCCTGCTCCTGCTCATGCTCGTGTTCGCGATCAGCGGATACCGCCAGGGCTTCGTCATCGGGGCCCTGTCGTTCTCCGGGTTCTTCCTGGGCGCACTGCTCGGCCTCCAGATCGGCCCGCTGATCGCCCAGCAGTTCGCGGCGAGCGGCACCCGGGTGCTGATCTCCCTGGTGGCGATCTTCGGGCTCGCCGTGCTGGGGCAGGCGTTGGCCGGCTGGCTCGGGTCCAACCTGCGCGCGGCCATCACCGGGCCGGCCGGCAGGAAGATCGACGACGTCGGTGGCGCGTTCATCTCGGTCGTCGCGGTGATGCTGGTGGCCTGGCTGGTCGCGGTGCCGCTCGGTTCCTCCTCGGTGCCCTGGCTGGCCGCCTCGGTCAAGAACAGCGCGCTGCTCACCGTCGTCGACCGGGTCCTGCCGGACCAGGCGCAGGAACTGTCCACGGCGCTGCGCGACACGGTCGACACCAACGGCTTCCCCGACGTGTTCAACGGGCTGGACCGCACCACCGCCCGGCAGGTGTCCCCGCCCGACCCGGCGCTGGCCAACTCCCAGGTCGTGCAGAACAGCAAGCGGTCCGTGGTCAAGGTGCTCGGGTCCGCGCCGAGCTGCTCGCGCCGGATCGAGGGCTCCGGCTTCGTGTACGCCGACGACCGGGTGATGACCAACGCGCACGTGGTGGCCGGCACCCGCTCGGTGGCGGTGGAGCTGCGCGGCGAGCGGTACGACGGCGAGGTGGTCGTCTACGACCCGAACCGGGACCTGGCCGTCCTCTACGTGCCCGGGCTGCCCGGGCCGTCGCTGCGCTTCGCCGCCGGTGAGGCCGGCAGCGGGGCGGACGCGATCGTGCTCGGCTTCCCGCTCGACGGCCCGTACGACGCCCGCCCGGCCCGGGTCCGCGACGTCGACCGGATCACCGGGCCGGACATCTACTCGGCAGGTGACGTGACCCGGGAGATCTACACCATCCGGGCGCTGGTGCGCAGCGGCAACTCCGGCGGTCCGCTGGTCTCGTCGAACGGGCTGGTGCTCGGGGTGATCTTCGCGGCGGCCGCGGACGACCCGAACACCGGGTTCGCGGTGACCGCGGCCGAGGCGCGGTCGGTGGCGCTGGCGGGCGCGGAGCGTACCCGGGGAGTGGGCACCGGCGACTGCACCTGAACCGGCCGACGGTGGCCGGGCGGCGCGGCGCTCAGCCGCCGGCCGGCGCCCCGGCCGGTGCCACGTCGTCGCCGGAGCGGTTCAGCGGCAGCTTCGCGCGACCCCAGGTGAGCGTGCGGTCGAGCACCGCCCGCGCCATGATCGCCACGCAGGTCCCGCCGTTGAGGAACGAGGCCACCACGTCGCTCGGGTGGTGCATGCCCCGGTACATCCGGGTCAGCGCCACCCCGACCGGCACCAGCACCAGCAGCGTCCACCAGGTGACCTTGGCCGGGGTGCTGCGCGCCCGCAGCGCCAGCAGCACCGCGAGGCCGACGTAGAGCGCGGTCGCCGCGGACGTGTGCCCGGACGGGAAGCTGGACGTCGGCGGGGAGGCGTCCATGTGCTCGACGGCCGGGCGGTTCCGGTCGATCACCATGGTGGTGAACAGGAAGATCAACGCTTGGGCGCTCACCGCCGCGCAGAGGAAGAGCGGCTCCCGCCAGCGGTGCAGCACCAACCGCAGCACCAGCGCGGCCAGCACGGTCACCACGACGATCATCTGGGTGCTGGCCAACGTGCTGAAGACCAACGACACGTCGTTCCAGCCCGCCGTCCGGTCGCCCGCCAGCTCGCGGTTGACCGCGTCCTCCACGGTGAACGGCCAGGTGTGCGCGAGGACCCGGGTGACCAGGAGTCCCAACCCCACCATGAGAGCGAACAGCACCGCCAGCGGCAGCAGGACCCGCCGGGTGACCCGGACCACGACATCGGACATGGGCCGCCATCTACCCAGTTCCCCGCCGGGCTACGCCCGCCGGTCGTTCGGACCCGGCTCGGCCAGCTCCGGCTCGATCCCCTCGCGCAGCGGACGCGCGGTGCGCCGGCCGGTCGAGGTGCGCCACGTGGCGAAGCTGGCCGCGGTGGCGGCCACGACGGCCACCCCGAGCACCCAGCCGCCCACCACGTCGCTGGTCCAGTGCACCCCCAACGCGATCCGGCTCAACCCGGTCACCACCATGACCAGCGCCGCCGCCGTCCACAACGCGACCCGACCGGCCCGGCTGTCCCGGGCGAACGGCAGGAACACCAGCAGCAACACCCCGGCCGCCAGCGCCGCGTTCAACGCGTGACCGGACGGGAAGGAGTAGCCCGCCGCCCGCGCCACCGGGTCCAGCAGCTCCGGCCGGTCCCGCCCGACCAGCAGCTTCAGCAACGCGCCGAGCAGCCCACCGACGAGCATGGTGACGACCACCCACACGGCCAGCCGCGGCGCACCGCGACGCAGCAACCAGACCACCACCACCGCGGCGGCCACCCGCAACGGTCCCGGCCCCAGCGCGTGGGTCCACACGGTCATCACCTGGACCCAGGCCGGGTGGTCCAGCGCATAGCCGTGGAACGCGTCGGTGACCGACGCGTCCAGTCGGAGCAGCGGCGGCCAGGCGCCCAGCACCAGCAGCGCGAGCAGGGCGAACGGCACCAGCACCAGGAAGGCCGCGGTGGCCGCCAGGGTGAGCCGGAGACCCAGCGAGTGGTCGGGGTCGAGGCGGCGGGCCCGCCAGGACCGCTCCCGCACGGACGTCGGACCGGTGGTGTTCATGCGCCGTTCACTACCCACGGCGCGGCGTGATCAGACCGGCCGCTCAGCGACGGGTCTGCCGGAACCGGCGCACCATCAGCGCGGTGCCGGTGACCAGGGCGACGAACAGCGCCAGGCCGGTCCAGAGCCGCTCCGGCGCGGAGTCGTCCGCCTGCCCCGCCGGGCGGGCCGACCACCCGGGCTGCTGCGGGCGGCCGAGCGGGTCGCCGCCCTGCCCCGCGCCCGCCGCCCGGCTGTCCCGGTCCTCGCCGGGCGCCGGCCCGAAGCCCACCACACCCGGGGAGGCGTTGTCGTCGAGCGGGTTGCGCCCCACCGGCGACACGTCGGCGGTGAGCGCGGCCACCGGATCCACCATGCCGAAGCCGAACCGGTCGTCGCGCCCGGTCGGGCCGAGATCGCGGGCGGTGCTGATCAGCCGGTTCACCACGTCCCCGGCCGGCATCCGCGGATAGCGGGCCCGGACCAGGGCGGCCGTCGCGGCGACCAGCGGCGCGGCGAAGCTCGTTCCCTGCACCCGCCAGTAGCCGCCCTGCTGCCGCGCGCCGTAGAGGGCGGTGGCCGGCGCGCTGAGGATGGTCTCGCGGCCGGTGACCGAGCCGGACCAGAGGTTCTCGCTGTTGCGGTCCAGCCCGGTGACCGCGAGCACGCCCGGCTCGCGGGCCGGGTACCACACCTTGGTGCTTGTCGACGTGGCCAGGTTGCCGGTGCAGGCGACCACCACCACGTCGCGCGCGAAGGCGTAGTCGAGCGCGGCGGCCAGGGCCGGGCTGTCACCGCCGCCGCCGAGCGACAGGTTGATCACGCGGGCGCCGTTGTCCACCGCCCACCGCACCGCCTTCGCGATGATCAACGCGTCGTCGTACCGGTTCTCGGCGTCCAGCACCCGCACCGGGAGGATCCGGGCGTCCGGCGCCAGCCCCACCACGCCCCGGTCGTCGTCGGCCCGCCCGGCGATCAGCCCGGCCACCGTGGTGCCGTGGCCCACCGGGTCCGGCCCGTCCGCGCCGTCCGGGTCGACCAGGTCGAGGCCGGGCAGCACCTGCCCGGCCAGGTCCGGGTGCGAGCCGTCCACTCCGGAATCGATCACCGCGACCACCACGCCACGGCCGGTCGAGGTGCGCCAGGCGGTCTTCGCCCGCAGCTCCGCCAACTGCCACTGCTCGTCGCGGACCTGGTCGGTGCGGACCACCGCGTCGGGCGCCCGGGCCGGCAGGGTGCGAGCGACGGGGACAGCCGGTGTCGCGTGCGCCGGCGGGGCGAGCGGGCCGCCCGCGACGACGAGCGCCGACACCGCGGCGAGCAGTGCCCGTCCGGTGAGACGCCGGGACGGCACGCCGGGAGCTCCCTGTCGTTCCCTGGTCACATTCCCCAGCCATTCCGTCGCGTCCGACACATGCTGCTCGGAGATTACCGGTTGTCCCGACCGTCACGGGGCAACTCCGCACGCCCGGTCACCCGGGCGGAAGATGGGCCAACTGCACCAGGCGTACGCCCTCACGGCGGGTGACCAGGCGGGCCCGTCCCGGGGGCAGCGGACCGGCCTTCACCTGACCGACGAGCGGCCCCTCCTCCGGGCCGCCCGACATCACCAGCCCGGCCGTGGACAGCTCCCGCAGCCGCTGGATGATCGGCTCGTACGCGGTCCGGCCGGCACCGCCGGAACGCCGCGCGAGCACCAGGTGCAGCCCGACGTCCCGGGCGTGCGGGAGGTGCTCCTCCAACGCGCGCAACGGGTTGCTCGGCCCACCGGCCACCAGGTCGTAGTCGTCCACCAGCACGAACAGCTCCGGCCCCGTCCACCAGGACCGGGCGCGCAGCTCGGCCGGCGTCACCCCGGGACCGGGCTGCCGCCCCTGGAGGTAGCCGGCCGCCGACTCGATCAGCTCGGTGGTGTGCGGCGCGGCCGTGCCGTACCCGATCAGGTGCGGCGTGGCGATCGTGCCCATCAGGCTGCGCCGGTAGTCCACCAGGATCACCCGAGCCTGCTCCGGGGTGAACCGGCGGACGATCGAGGTGGCCAACGCGCGCAGGAACGAGGACTTGCCGCACTCGGCGTCGCCGAACACCACGAGGTTGGGTTCGGTGGCGAAGTCGAGCACCACCGGGGACAGGTCCGCCTCGGCCACCCCGACCGGGAACGCCAGGCCGGCGGTCGCGGTCTGGTCCAGTTCGGCGTACGGCAGCACCGGCGGGAGCAGCCGCACCCGGGGCGCCACCGGGCCGGCCCAGGCGCCGGCGACGGCCTTGACCAGGTCGCCGGTCTCGTCACCCAGGGCGGTGGCCCGCGGTTGGGCGGTGAGGAAGTGCAGCCCGCCGGCGGTGATCCCGCGCCCCGGCCGCTCCTCCGGCACGGTCGCCGCCAGCGCCCGCTTGACCACCACCGAGTCGGCCGGGTCACCGAGGCGCAGTTCCAGCCGGGAGCCGAACAGGTCGCGGATCGCCGGCCGGAAGTCCGACCAGCGCAACGCCGTCGCCACCACGTGCACCCCGTACGCGAGGCCGCGCGTGGCCAGCTCGGTGACCAGCGGTTCCAGGTCCTCGTACTCGCCGCGCAGCGTGTTCCAGCCGTCGACCACCAGGAACACGTCCCCGAACGGGTCGGCGCCGCCCGGCCCGCCCGCGGCCCGTCGCCGACGCCAGGCCGCCATCGACTCCACCCCCGACTCGGTGAAGCGCCGCTCCCGCTCGACGAGCACGTTGACGACCTCACCGACGGTACGGCGGACCGCGGTGCCGTCGGTGCGCCCGCTCACCCCGCCGACGTGCGGCAGGTCGCGCAGCGCGCCGAGCGTCCCGCCACCGAGGTCGAGGCAGTAGACCTGCACCTCGGCCGGGGTGTGGGTGAGGGCGAGCGCGCAGACCAGCGTGCGCAGCAGGCTGGACCGGCCGCTACGGGTGGTGCCGACCACCCCGACGTGCCCGGCCGCGCCGTCGAGGGCCAGCCAGAACAGGTCCCGCCGCTGCTCGAACGGCTTGTCCACCACGGCCACCGGCACCTGCAACGCGCCGTGCAACTCCGGATTGGCCACGGTGAGCCCGCGGACCGGGTCGGTCCCGAGCACGCCGAGCAGCTCGTCGAGGGTCGGGGAGGCGTCCAGTGGGGGAAGCCACACCTGGTGCGCCGGTGGGCCCTGCCCGGCCAGCCGGTCCACCAGCAGGTCGAGCAGCGTCCCGCCGGTCTCCTCCTCGGCCGTCGGCGCCGCCGGCACGGCCGGCTCGGGCACCGGGACGAGGTGGCTGGAGAACGTGAGCACGCGCGGGGTTCCGCCGCCGGACGCACCCGCCGGGCCGGGGCGGCGGCGGACCGTCCCGGAGACGTACGCGGCCTTGAACCGGACCAGCGGGTCGGTGCCGGAGCGCAGGTAGCCGTGGCCCGGGGTGCGGGGCAGCTCGTGCGCGTCCGGCACGCCGAGCACGGTCCGGGACTCCAGCGCGGAGAACGTGCGCAGGCCGATCCGGTACGACAGGTGGGTGTCCAGGCCGCGCAGCCGACCCTCCTCCAGCCGCTGGCTGGCCAGCAGCAGGTGCACCCCGAGTGACCGGCCCAGCCGCCCGATCTGCACGAACAGGTCGATGAAGTCGGGCTTGGCGGAGAGCAGCTCGGAGAACTCGTCGCAGATCAGCAGCAGCGACGGCAGCGGAGCCAGCGGCGTGCCGGCCGCCCGGGCCCGCTCGTAGTCGCGCACGCTCGCGAAGTTGCCCGCCCGGCGCAGCAGCTCCTGCCGCCGCATCAGCTCGCCGTTTATCGCGTCCACCATCCGGTCGACCAGGGGCAGCGCGTCGGCCAGGTTGGTGATCACGGCGGCGGTGTGCGGCAGCCGCTCGAACGGCGCGAACGTGGCGCCGCCCTTGAAGTCGACGAGGACGAAGTTGAGCTGCTCCGAGCTGTGCGTGGCGGCCAGGCCGAGCACCAGCGTGCGGAGCAGCTCCGACTTGCCCGAGCCGGTGGCGCCGATCAACAGGCCGTGCGGGCCCATGCCGTCCTGCGCCGACTCCTTCAGGTCGAGGTCGATCGCGCCGCCGTCGGCGCCCACCCCGATCGGCACCCGTAGCCGGTCCCGCGCGGCCCGGGGCGCCCACCCCTGTTCGGCGGTGAAGCCCTCCGGGGCGCCGAGGCCCAGCAGCTCCGGCAGGCCCGGCT
>NZ_CADEAU010000244.1 GCF_902825405.1 Micromonospora maritima
GCCCGGCCGGGCGTGCGCTCGACGTCGACCCCGGCCTCGGCGAGGAACCGCTCCGCCCGCTCCACCGCCTCGGCCGCCGAGGTGGCCAGCCGGAACCGGGTGCCGGGCCGGCCGACACCGCGGACCAGCGCGTGCAGGTAGCCCCACCGGTAGTCGGTCGAGCGCTTCGGCGCGACGGCGAACCGCCCGGTGCCGAGCAGGCGGTTGCGGGTGGTCAGGTAGGGGCGTCGCGCCCCGCCCCGCATGCTGCCGGTGACGTGCTTCCAGCCGCGTTCGGTCAGGAACCGGTGGTCGCCGCTGGCCACCAGCGTGGTGCCGTCGGCCAGCGTGACCCGGTGGGCCCGCTTCACCGTCGACCACTTGTCGAGCACCGTGGTGACGACGTAGTGGCGGTAGGCGCCCCGCCGTTCGGTGCCGTAGATCCGGTCGCCCGGTTCCAGCTCGCTGATCGCCCGGGTGCGACCGTCCGCCATCAGGATCGGCGTGTCGCCGGACAGGCAGTAGGTGCACGCGTGGGAGCAGCCCCGATAGGGATTGATCGTCCACTCGAACGGCACGCGGGACTGGCCGGGCACCCGGTTGATGATCGACCTCGCCTGCACCTCGTAGAACGTCATGCCGGCGAAGTCGGGTGTGTCGAACGTGCGGGCGACCGCGTGGGGCAGCGCCAGCGGCAGGGGTGGAGCCGCCGGCGCTGCCCGGTCGGGAGCCCCCTCGTCCGGGGGAGCGGAGAGGTTGTCCCAGCGCATGGACCTCATTCGAACACGTGTACGAAAGATGCGCAAGTGACCCGCCGGACACCGGCCACCGCCGAGCCCCGGCACGGGTGCAGGATGGAGGCATGGAGACGTCGACCTTCGTCTACGACGGCGACTGCGCCTTCTGCACCAGCTGCGCGCAGTTCATCGAGCGTCGTATCCCCACCGGGGCCCGCGTGGTGCCGTGGCAGTTCGCCGACCTGTCGGCGCTGGGCCTGACGGAGGCCGAGTGCGAGGAGGCGGTCCAGTGGGTGGGCGCCGACGGCTCCCGCGCCGCCGGGCCGGACGCCATCGCCCGGCTGCTCGGCGACAGCGGGCCGCTCTGGCGGTTCGCCGGGGCCGGGCTGCGCTTCCCGCCGGTACGCGCCGCTGCCTGGCCGGCGTACCGCTGGGTCGCCCGCAACCGGCACCGGATGCCGGGTGGCACGGCCGCGTGCGCGCTGCCCCAGGAGGCCCGGGAACGCTTGTACGGCCCGTCCGGCCGACCCGACCCGACCTCCTGACGGTTCCGCGCCGTCGCGCCATTTCGGGGAGACGGCGGGGTCCGAGGGCTCGGGATGCCGCCACCTCGGTGAACTGGCTTCACGAGGCGACAGCGGCTTCGGCCGGCGGCAGTTCCCGGCTACCCGGTGGGCGCGGACGGAGCGGCGGCGGGCGGACCGGCGGCCGGGCGCGACGCGCCAGGAGCGGGTGACCCGGCGGGCGGCACGGACGGCGGAGAGGACTCGTCGGCACCCGGGACGCCCCGGCCGAGCAGGCGCCGGGCCAGGACCACCGGGCGGACCTTCTCCAGCGGCAGGAAGCTGGTCATCGCCACCAGGTGCGGCGCGAACGAGATGGTGATCGTCGCGACGGTCACCAGGTGGAACGAGTAGAAGAAGCCGACCGTGGCCGTCCGCCACCGGGCCGGC
This sequence comes from Micromonospora maritima, assembly GCF_902825405.1. Classification (GTDB taxonomy): domain Bacteria; phylum Actinomycetota; class Actinomycetes; order Mycobacteriales; family Micromonosporaceae; genus Micromonospora; species Micromonospora maritima. Next base: position 1,670 of record NZ_CADEAU010000244.1, read on the forward strand.
AGCACGAACACCAGCGGGCTGAGCAGCTCGAACGCCAGGATGCCGAACTGCGCCACGATCAGCAGGTGCGGAACCTGCGCGATCAGGTCGGCGAGGTCGGTGCCGCGGCGGATGATCGCCCGGGCCAGCACCGAACCGGTGGCCCAGTCCAGGCCGCCGAAGCGGAACTTGGCCCAGGCGGCGAGGAAGTACGTGCAGATGACCGCGATCTGGGTGACGCGCAGCGCCCATCCGCCCGCCTCGGTGCGGGTGGGGTCGCCGTGGCGGGCCCGGCCGGCGGTGGGCAGCACGGCCAGCGCCACGAGGAGCCCGAACCGGTCGTGGTCGACCTTGCCGTAGCTCATCGCCACGACCATCCACTCGAAGTAGAGCGCGAAGACCGTCCAGCCGAGCAACCGGGGCGCGCGGCCGGTCGCGGCGAGCAGCGCGGCGACCAGCAACACCCAGAAGACCACCCCGACCAGGGCGGGGGTGGGCGTCGGCAGCGGGAGCAGCCGGCCCACGAGCAGCGGCTGGTAGAGGTCGCCGGGGACGTCCACCCGGGTGCGCACCCAGGGGGTGAAGACGACCAGGTCGGCGGCGACGAAGAGGTAGACGAGGGTGCGGAACGCGGCCACCCGGCCGCGCGGCACCGCCTCGGTGAGCCAGCCGGTCATCCGGCGGTCTCCCAGCGCACGGCGGTCCGGTCGGTCCACTCGCCGGTGGGGCGTCCGCCCTGGATGTCGTACCAGCGGACCACGATGCGCACCTCGACCAGCGCCGGGGCGTCGGGGTGGCGTTCGGCGTACGCCTCGGCGACGGTGCGCAGCAGGCTCGGGTCGGTCGCGTACCGGCCCTGCTGGCCCTCGATCTCGGCCCGACGGATGCCGGTGGCCTCCTGACCGAGGGACACCACCGCTCCGGTGCGGTCGACGCCCTCCACCCGGGTGTCCGGTGCCGGCGCGTTCGGCGGGTCGGAGGTGGAGTACATCCGGAACGGTCCGAACGGGAAGTCGTCGTCGGTGCCGTACAGGGTGCCGAGCAGGAGCAGCACCGCCCCGAGCAGGGTGGCGCCCAACCGGACGGCGCGCCCGCGGGTGGTCAGGGTCTCCATCGGGTCGTGACGATACGGGAGGGAAGCGGCCGAAACTGTCCCTCAATCGGCCAATTCTCACTGCCCGTCCCGCCATCGCCACGCGGACGCCACAACGCCGCCGACCCGGCCCGAGGTGGGCCCGGCCGGCGGCGGGAAGGTGCTCAGTGCTTGTGTTCGGCCAGCTTCTTGCGGACGTCGTCCATGTCCAGCTGCTGCACCTGCTCGATCAGGTTCTCCAGCGCCGACTCGGGCAGGGCGCCCGGCTGGGCGAAGACGATCACGCCGTCACGGATCGCCATCACGGTCGGGATGGAGCTGATGTTGAACTTGGCGCCCAACTCCTGCTGCGCCTCGGTGTCGACCTTGCCGAAGACGATCTCCGGGTGCTTCTCCGAGGAGCGCTCGTAGACGGGGGCGAAGCGCTTGCACGGACCGCACCAGTCCGCCCAGAAGTCGAGCAGGACGATGCCGTCGCGCCCGGTCACCTCGTCGAAGTTGGCCGTGGTCAGCTCAACCGTTGCCATTGCTCTCTCCGATCACCGCGGATTGCTGTACGTCCGGTGGAACCAGGGTGGACCCAGGGGAATTCCCGTGACCTGCGCGACGAAACGCTGCGCAGCCCGACGGTGACCCAGGGCACATCGAGGTCCATCTGTGCCAGCGGTCGTGCGGAACGCAAGTGCAGGCCGCATTTGCGTGACGGCACGTGATGGGAGCGTTTCCAGGGAGATCACGCTCGATTTCGGCTACGAATCGGTAACTTGCGCTCTGACGAGCGGGGATCGGGCCTGCGGAGATCGCTTCCCGAGGGGTCGACGGTAACGCTCAGTAGTGTTACGAAAAGATAAATGTGACGCCCGTCTCTGTCGGCACCGTACCGCCGTACGGCAGAATCTCTCACATCAGAGCGTGGGCGGCGGGTGCCGGGGAGGGCCCCGCCGCTCATTGCGTCTCCCCCCAGGTGCGTCCGGTGTGAGATTTCCGCCGCGGGAGCGCCCCCGTCCTCGCCTTAACAAGCGGTAAGGCATGCTGTGCCGAACTCCATCGCCGCCCGTCGAAGGGACAAGGATGCAGTTCGGCCGCTACTACGAGGAGTTCGAGGTCGGCGCGGTCTACCGGCACTGGCCGGGCAAGACGGTCACCGAGTACGACGACCACCTCTTCTGCCTGCTCACCATGAACCACCACCCGCTCCACATGGACGCCCACTACGCGGAGTCCGCCTCCCAGTTCAAGCGCAACGTGGTGGTCGGCAACTACATCTACTCGCTGCTGCTCGGCATGTCGGTGCCCGACGTCAGCGGCAAGGCGATCGCCAACCTGGAGATCGAGTCGCTGCGGCACGTCGCACCGACCTTCCACGGCGACACGATCTACGGCGAGACCACGGTGCTGGACAAGCGGGAGTCGGCCTCGAAGCCGGACCGCGGCGTGGTCGCGGTGGAGACCCGCGGCTACAACCAGGACGGCACGATGGTCTGCGTGTTCCGCCGCAAGGTCATGGTCCCGAAGAAGGAGTACGCGGCCGCCGCCGTCCCGGACGGCGTCGACCCGGAGCGGCCGAGCTTCCCCGAGCCGCGCTGACCCGCGCACCGCGCCCGGCAGGGCCCCGTACCCGTTCCGCGGGGACGGGGCCCTGACCCTTCTCCGGGGCATATGCTCTGGCTGGAGGTTCCCATGAGCCACTCCGTCGCCGGAGAGCCGCCCTCTGCCGGTCGCCGTGCCGCACCGCTCACCACCGCCGCCTACTCGGCCGCGGAGTGGGACCTGCTCACCGACCTGCCGGGTCGAGTCCTCGTCGCCGCCGCCTCGCCCGGTCCCGGACGCCCGCCGCGCGGCGTCGCCGCCGGGCTGGCCGGCCTGGACACGGTGGCCGCCGGCCGGTCCTTCGACAGCGACCTGGTCCGGGCCGTGGTCACCGCCATCTACGCCCGCCACGACGGGGCGGCCGCCCGGGACGAGCGCCTCACCGACCTGGTCGACCTGCTCGCCGCCGCCCGGGCCGCGGTACGGGTGCTGCGCCGCCGGGCCGACCCGGCGGACTCGGCCGCGTACCGGCAGTGGGTGGAATCGGTGGCCGCCCGCGTGTGCCGGGCCGGCGACCTCCCGCCGAGCCCCGCCGACCGCCGGTTCCTGGACCGGCTGGGCGGGGCGCTCGACCTGCGCTGACGGTCGGCGCCGGCGGGCCGTACCCTCTGCAGACCGTGACCGACGACCAGCTCGACGTGGGTGTGGGGCCCTGGCCCGGTGACCCGCCGGACGACCCGCGCTACGACCCGGAGCTGCTCGCGGCGGGGGACCGGCGCAACGTGGTCGACCGCTACCGCTACTGGCGGCGCGAGGCCGTGGTGGCCGACCTGGACCGGCGGCGGCACGACTTCCACGTGGCGATCGAGAACTGGCAGCACGACTTCAACATCGGCACCGTGGTCCGCAACGCGAACGCCTTCCTCGCCGCCGAGGTGCACATCGTCGGGCGGCGCCGGTGGAACCGTCGGGGCGCCATGGTGACCGACCGCTACCAGCACGTCCGGCACCACCCGACGATCGAGGAGTTCGTCGCCTGGGCGGCCGGGGAGCGGCTGCCGGTGGTCGGGATCGACAACCTGCCCGGCTCCCGGCCGCTGGAGACCAGCGTCCTGCCGCGCCGGTGCGTGCTGCTCTTCGGCCAGGAGGGCCCGGGACTGTCCCCGGTGGCCCGGTCGGCCTGCGACGCGCTCTTCTCGATCGCCCAGTACGGCTCCACCAGGTCCGTCAACGCCGGCGTGGCCAGCGGCATCGCCATGCACGCCTGGATCCGCTCGTACGCGGGTCCGCCGCCGGCCTGACGCTCGGTGGTTCCGTCGTCTGACGGAAATCCCACGTGCCCCGCTTGACGCCTCGCCGGCTCGGGGTGACGGTGAGGGTGTGACTGTCGCGGTGAGTTGTCCGAAGTGCGCGGGCCCGGTACGCGAGCCCGACCTGATGCACGGCGAGTACCGGTGCCTGCGCTGCGGGCCGGTCGCGCCCCTGCACGTGCCGGAACACATCGGCGCCGAGATCATGGCCAGCGTGGTGGAGCGGGTGGCCGCCGACGGGGAGTCGGCCGACCGACCCGGCATGCCGCTGTGGTGCCCGTGGCCGCTGCCGCCGGGGTGGACGCTGACCGGGGTGGCCTGGGCCGGTGACGACCGGGCCGGCGTCCGCGCCACTCTGGTCGCCTGCGCCGGTCCGGCCCCGCTCGACGGTGGACCGGCCGACCTGATCTTCGTGGCGGAGGAACCCGGCGTCGGTCTCGGTTCCCGCTTCGCGGGACTGCCCGGCCCCGATCCCGGCCCGCAGGTCGAGGAGGCGCTGACCGATCCCGGCCCTGGTCACCCCGAGCGTCTGCCGCACGCGAAGATCCGGGTGGGCGGCCATCCGACTCCACTGTGGCTCGTACGATCCGAAACGGATCGAAGTGCGTACGCCGGCGAGGCTCGGGGAATGTGGCTCCATGCGATAGCCTGGCCGGCGAGCGCGGGTCACCTCCTCGCGGAAGAAGTCGTGCTGCACGACCTCACCGAGTGGACACCGCCCGAGCTCGTGTACGGCGCACCGTCCCCGTACCTGCACGGGCAGGCCTGACCGGCCGGCACCGGCGAGTCGGGGAGCGGACGCAGATATTCACGGACAGACACCATGCTGATACTCTGGGTGCCGCTGCGGTAAACGGACCCGGCTCCGCGCGAGAGGATGGCCCGCTATGGTCAAGAAGGTCCTCACCTGGGCCGGCATCGCATTCTTGATCTTCTTCGTTGCGTACCGGCCCAACTCCGCCGCCGACGTCTTCAAGTCCCTGGGCGGCGGCATCATGGACATCGCACAGGGCTTCGGCGACTTCTTCACCAACCTGGTCGCCTAACCGCACATGGGCAGCCCTTCCGGTCCACCCTACGACCCGGACGACCCCGACCGGGCACGCCGGGAGCGCGACACCGAGCCGATCCCCCGGATCGACCCGGACGACGGTCCCGGATACGGCACCGGCGCCGCCTACGGCGGCGGTCCCTCCCTGTCGGACGACGCCGCGTTCGGTGACGGCCCCGGCTACGCCGGCGAGGGTCGCTCCGGTCGCGGCTGGGCGCGCGACCCGGAGGGCTACCCGGAGCAGCCGATCTCCGAGGAGGAGCTGGCCGGCCTGCGGGCCGACGCCTCCGGCATGGCACCGCGCCGGGTGCTGCCGATGGAGGACGAGCCCAGCGCCCTGGCGGCCCGCTACCTCTTCCCGACCGAGCGCTTCCGCGGCGAGTGGAAGCGCCACTGGGTGCACCTGACCACGCCGATCATCGTCGGCGTCGCGGCCACGTTCGTGCTCGGCTACCTCTCCGGCTTCCTCGCCGGGCAGGACGTCGGCGCGCTCACCACGGTCGCGGTGCTGCTCTGGTTCGGGGTGATGGGCTGGGTCGCCTGGCGGGTCGCCGACTGGTGGTACGACCGCTTCATCCTGACCAACAAGCGGGTGATGGTGGTCAACGGGATCATCACCCGGCGGGTCGCGATGATGCCGCTGGTCCGCGTCACCGACATGAAGTACGAGCAGACGCCGAGCGGTCGCGCCCTCAACTACGGCACGTTCGTGCTGGAGTCGGCGGGCCAGGAACAGGCGCTCCGCGAGATCAAGAATCTGCCCAACCCGAACGAGCTCTACCTGCGCGTGGTCGAGGAGATGTACGAGCCGCAGGCCGTGGAGGCGCGGATCGGCAAGGAGCAGGACGAGGCGAAGGCCGACGACGGCGCCTGAAACTTTTCGTCCGAACATCGGATGAAGGGCACACCTTTTGCCGACGTGACCACCCGTCCAGCCATGGGAGCCTGCCAGGCAGGACGGGGGCGCGGAGGTGAGTGTGGCGAGCAGGGATCCGCTGGAGGAGGAGTTCCGCGAGTTCGTCGCGGCCCGCTCCGGCGCCCTGCTGCGCACGGCGTACCTGCTGGCCGGCGACTGGGCCACCGCCGAGGATCTCCTCCAGACCGCCCTGACCAAGACCTACCTGGCCTGGAAGCGGCTCGGCGGGATCGACGCCATCGAGCCGTACGCCCGCCGGGTCCTGGTCAACACCTCGACCAGCTGGTGGCGCCGCCGCTGGCACGGTGAACGGCCGACCGAGGTGCTGCCGGAGCGGGCCGGGGTCGACGAGATCGAGCATCAGCTCGACCGGGACGCGCTCTGGCGACACCTGCAGGCGTTGCCGGCGCGGCAGCGGGCGGTGCTGGTGCTGCGCTTCTACGAGGACATGTCGGAGGCGCAGACGGCGGCCCTGCTGGAGATCTCGCCGGGCACCGTCAAGAGCCAGACCTCCCGGGCGCTGAACACGCTGCGCCGCCGGCTCGGCTCGGAGGCGGCCCTGGGCCTGCCGGCCGACCCGGCCGCGCCGCCCGCCGAGCCGGGGACCCGT
>NZ_CADEAU010000245.1 GCF_902825405.1 Micromonospora maritima
CCAGCCCGGCCGGCGGCCGGTGGCCCGGCCGGCGGAACCGGTGCCACAGCAGCACGGCGGCCAAAGCGGCCAGCAGCCCGGCGTGGCCGACGAACAGCCAGGTGAGCGTCGAGCCGTAACCGGGCAGCCCGCCGCCGGGCCGCCAGCGGGCGGGTGCGAGCAGCAGGTGGCTCCCGACCACGACGGTCAGGCCGATCGCGACCGTCCGCACCGCCCGGGCGACCGTGTCCCGCCTCGGGTCGGTGGGCGCGCGGTCGATCAGCGCGGGCGCGCAGACCAGGACCACGCAGGCGGTCAGCACGGTGCCGGCGGCGACCAGCAGCGCGACGGTCATGGCCGGCGCGCCCTGCGCGGCCCGGGCGGCGAGCAGGCTGACGTCGAGCGTCGCGAACGCGGCCGCGACGTGGATCGAGCGCAACCTCCCCATCAACGGCTCGGCGTCCCACTGGCCGACCGTGCTCAGCGGATGCCGCGAGGCCGCGCGTTCCGGTGCCCGGAACGCGGCGAAGGAGCGCCCCGGACGGGTGGCGCCCCACCAGATCAGGCAGATCGTGGCGACCGGGGCGAGCGCGAGCACCACCAGGCGGACCTCGACCGGCCGTCCACCCAGCCAGGACAGCCAGTCGCGGTCGGACGTGCAGGCCGGCGCGGACATGCACTGCCAGGCGACCAGGTCCAGCGCCACCCCCACCACGGCGAGCACGTACAGCGCGGTGAGGCTCAGCCCGAGCACCCGGCACAGCGGCCGGATCAGCGCGCCGGCGGACCGGTCGCCCGGCCGCATCCACACCGCCACGTTGAGCAGCATGAACGGGAGCAGGAACAGCAGCGACAGGGTCCGGGTCACGGTGCCCGAGGGCAGGTCGTTCCACTGGTACGCCTCCAGCGTCACCCCGTCCGCGCCCTGCTCGTCGGCGTGCCCGGGGCGGGGTCGGTAGAAGCCCGCGCTGCGGTCGCCGGCCACCTGCCGCACCAGGGGCCGCTCCAGCACCTGGGCGGCGCCGGCCGAGGACACGCCGTGCACCCGCAGCTCCACCACCCCGCCGGGCACGACCGGCCGGCGGGGCGCCGCTCCAGCCGACATCGACCCTCCGAGACGTCCCGGCGACCCGCGCCGCCGGCACGGCCCCCACCGCCGGGCGCAGCGGCGTACCCGCCCGGATGGACGACAAACGCCCGGTCCGGGTCGTCCCTCGCCGTGTGCGGGCCCGGGGGTCGGGTATGCGCCGGCCGACGTCCTGCCCGAAGGGAGCCCGCATGACCGGCGCCTCGCCCCCAGCCGACGGCTTCGCCGTCGTGGAGATGTTCACCTCCCAGGGGTGTGACAGCTGCCCCCCGGCCGAGGAGGTGCTGTCCGGGATCGACCGGGACGCGCGCGAGCGGGGGGAGCGGGTGTACACGCTCGGCTTCCACGTCGACTACTGGGACCATCTGGGCTGGGCCGACCCGTACGGCGCGGCCGCGCACACGCTGCGACAGGAGGCGTACGCCCGGGCGTTCGGCTCCGGCGGGCTGTACACGCCGCAGATGATCGTCAACGGCACCGTCGAGTTCGTCGGGTCCGACCGTCGCCGGGCCGCCTCGGCGATCGACGCCGCCCTGGCCACGCCGCCCGGCACCCCGCTGACGCTCGCGGTCGTCGAGGCGGGCGACGGGCGGGTGGTGCTCGACTACGGCACCGGAGCGCTGCCGGAACAGGCGCGGTTGAACGTGGCGCTCGTCGAGCGCGGCCTGGAGAACGACGTGCCCCGCGGCGAGAACGCCGGGCGGCGCCTGCGCCAGGACACGGTGGTCCGCGCGTTCCGCTCCGCCGAGCTGGACGTGGAGCGGGGACGGGTCGAGCTCGACGTGTCCACCGCGCCCGACCCCCGGCGCGCCTCCGTGGTCGGGTACGTGCAGCAGGGCGACCGGGCGGTGGTCGGCGCGACCGCGGTCGACCTCGACGACGGGGGCCGGCGATGACCCGCGCCCCGGTCGCGACCCGGCTGCCGCCGATCAGCGTGCGGCGCTGGGTGAACTCCCCGCCGCTGACCCCGGAGTCGGTGCGCGGTCGGGTGGTGCTCGTCGACATCTGGGAGTACACCTGCGTCAACTGGATCCGCACCGCGCCGTACGTGCGGGCGTGGCACCGCGACTACCGGGACCTGGGGCTCACCGTGGTGGGCGCGCACGCGCCCGAGTTCGCGTTCGGGCGGCGACCGGAGAACATCGACCGGGCGATCCGCGAGCACGGCCTGACCTACCCGATCGCGATCGACGACGACTTCACGTTCTGGCGTGCCCTGCGCAACGACGCCTGGCCGGCCCGCTACCTCTTCGACACCGACGGGCGACTGGTGGACCGGTGGGTCGGCGAGGGCGACTACGACCGGACCGAGGCGGAGATCCGGCGGCTGGTCGAGGCGGCGTCGCCCGGCGCGGCGCTGCCCCCGGTCAGCCCCGAGGTGACGGCGTTCGTCACGACCACGCCACCCACGTACGCCGGCATCACCCCGGAGACCTATCTCGGCGCGGACCGGGGCGTGCCGGGCACGTACGCGCTCACCGGCGACTGGCGGGTCGACGGCGAGTACGTCGAACTCGCCGCCGGCCCCGGCGAGCTGGTCCTGCCCTTCACCGCCGGCGAGGTGAACCTGGTGGCCGACCCCGGACCCGGCGCCCCGGTGCCGGTTCAGGTGCTGCTGGACGGGAACCCGGTCGGCGACGCGCGCGGTGCCGACGTCGACCCGGCGGGCCGGGCCGACGTCGACCGGCCGGCCATGATCCGCCTGGTCGCCGGCGCGACGCCGGGGGAGCACCGGCTGAGCCTGGTCACCGACCGTCCCGGCTTCCGCGCGTACGTCTTCACGTTCGGTCCCTGATCCCGACCGAGGAGGAGAACTCCGTGGCCGTCAAGACCATGACGCCGACCCGCACCACCGCCGACATCCGTCCGTTCCGGATCGAGGTGCCCGAGGAGGACCTGCGCGACATGCGACGGCGGATCGCCGCCACCCGCTGGCCCGAGCGGCAGACCGTCGACGACCAGTCGCAGGGGGTGCCGCTGGAGACCAGCCAGGCGCTGGCCCGCTACTGGGAGAAGGAGTACGACTGGCGCAGGGTCGAGGCCCGGCTGAACGACCTGCCGAACTTCGTCACCGAGATCGACGGACTGGACATCCACTTCATCCACGTCCGGTCCCGGCACCCCGACGCGCTGCCGCTGGTCGTCACGCACGGGTGGCCGGGTTCGGTGATCGAGCAGCTGAAGATCATCGGCCCGCTGACCGACCCGACGTCGTACGGCGGCAGCGCGTCGGACGCGTTCCACCTGGTGATCCCGTCGATGCCCGGCTACGGCTTCTCCGGCAAGCCGGAGCGGTCCGGCTGGGACCCGGAGCACATCGCCCGCGCGTGGACCGAACTGATGCGGCGGTTGGGCTACACCCGGTTCGTGGCGCAGGGCGGCGACTGGGGCGCGCTGATCACCGACATGCTCGGGGTGCAGGCGCCGCCGGAACTGGCCGGCATCCACACGAACATGCCGTGCGTGGTGCCGCCGGAGATCGACGCGCTGCTCCAGCGCGGCATCACCGGCGTGAACGACCCACTGGCCGAGTTGCCGGCCGGGCTCTCCGACGAGGAGCGGGCGGCCTGCGAGCGGATCGACTTCTTCTGGAAGCACTCGGCGTACGCGCTGATCATGACCACGCGACCGCAGACGCTGACCGCGCTCGCCGACTCGCCGGTCGGCCTGGCGACGTTCATGCTCGACCACGACGCGGCCAGCCTGGACCTGATCTGTGCCGCGTTCGCCGGTCGCCCCGGCGGCCTGAGCCGTGACGACATCCTGGACAACGTCTCGCTCTACTGGCTCACCAACACCGGCGTGTCGTCGGCCCGGCTGTACGCACAGAACGCGTTGTCGTTCTTCGCCGCCAAGGGGGTGCGGGTGCCGGCCGCGGTGAGCCAGTTCCCGGACGAGATCCTGCTGGCGCCGCGCAGCTGGGCGGAGCGGGCGTACCCGAACCTGATCCACTACAACCGGCTGGACCGGGGCGGACACTTCGCGGCCTGGGAGCAGCCGCAGTTGTACGCCGAGGAGATGCGCGCGGCCTTCCGGTCCCTGCGCTGACGGTCGCGGTCGGTGCGGCCGGGTGGCGCCACCCCGGCCGCACCGCCGGTCAGACCTCGGTGAGTCGTACGGCGTCGGCGACGACGAGCCCGGCGGCGGAGCTCCACCGGCTGACCGCGACCCGGTCGGCGTCCCCGGCGGGGAGCGTGAACGTCCCGAGGGTGCGCCACTGCCCGCCGGTCGCGCGCTGGTCGACGTAGACGGTCCGGTTGCCGGTGGTGGTGGCCACCACGTACGGCGTCGAGCCGTTGTAGCCGGAGTTCGCCGGCCACCACGCGTCGACCCGGTAGTTGCCGGTGCGGGGGACGGCGAACTTGTACCAGGCGGCGTCGCTGGCCGCGACCGGATCCGCGTAGCGGTAGTCGGCGCCGTAGCGCTGCCCGGAGTAGGTCGACACCCCCCAGTTGGCGCTGGCGGTGAACCGGCCCGCGGTCGCGTTGTCCACGATCGACGTCCAGCCGCCGCCCCCGCCGGCCATCTTCGCCGCCACCTCGGACCGCATCACGTTCAGGTCGACGAAGGACGGGTCGATCTTGCCGGTGGTGCTGGTCTCCCGATGGCCACGGGCGTAGCTGGAGTCCCGGCCGAGTCGGGTGAGCACGGCGGCGGTGGCCGCGATGGCGGCGTCGTACTGGGCGGCGGTCATCCGCTGGTCCACGCCGTTGTAGTCGATCTCCCACCCGATCATCAGGGTGTTGCCGTCGCCGGCCGGGATCGGCCCGCTGCCGCCGCTGACCCCGGCGTGGTTGCACCGTCCGGCGGAGATCACGTGGAACACGCCGTGGTAGTCCACCAGCGCCTGGCAGAGGGGACCGGGCAGGTCGGAGCGGCCGTTGATGCAGATGTTGAGCGCGGGGTGCGGGTTGGTGGCGCTGGAGGTGGCCGCCGTGTGGTGCCAGAGCACGCCGATCGGGTCGAAGGAGCCGGGCCGCCCGCGGTTGAGCCAGTCGCCCTCGACCACGACCTGGACCCCGGCGGCCCGGAGCACGTCCACCAGCCAGGGAATGGTCGCCATCACCGCTCCCGGAGCAGGTCGGCCAGGCACTCGGCCTTGGGCGCGGCGACGGCCGCGCCGGGACGGGCCATCACGGTCAGCGCGGCGGCCACCAGGGCCGGGACGCCGAGCAGGCCTCGGCGCCGCAGGCGGACGGATCGGGTCGTGGGCATGGCGCTCCTTCGGGGGACGGCGCTCGGGTTCAACCGATCGACGGATGTGAGTGCCGGCACGCTATCCCGGATCGCCGTCCATGTCGATACCCTTCAATGACGCGGCCGTCGGTGAAAGCTTTTGCCGGATGGCGTGGACGCGCGTCGGTGGTCCGCCGGCCGGGCGCCGCCGCCCGCGACGGGGCCCGGCCGGCGGGCTCGCTCAGTTCAGGTGCGCGAGCAGGGCGGTGGCCATGCCCTGCTCGCCCCGGGCGTTCGGGTGGAACGGCGCGGCGGCGTTCTGCGGGACCAGTCCCTCCACCCAGCGGGTGCCGCTGCCCTTGCACGCGTCCCGGCCGATCGACGGGGTGTAGACGTCGGCGTAGCTCGCCCCGTTCGCCGCCGCGGTGTCGGCCAGCATCGCGTTCAACGCCTTCTCGACGCCGCGCAGGTAGGGCACGTCCTGGTAGGCGATCGGCACCACCGGCCAGCAGCCGTACCCGGTGTCCGGCAGGATCGCCGGGTAGCCGAGCACCACGACCCGCGCGTTCGGCGCGGCCTGGCGGACCGCCCGCAGTACCGAGGTCACCTTCGGCGCGGTGGCGGCGATCCGGGCCCGGAGCTGGTCGGTGCCGCCGGCGGTGAACCGGTCCTTGCACGGGGAGCCGAGCGGGCTGCTCACGCTCGCCTCGGCGCAGTCGCTGATGATCCCGGAGAACCCGATGTCGTTGCCGCCGATCTGCACCGTCACCAGCGCCGTGGTCGAGGTGACGGCCTGGAGCTGCGGCGGCAGGTCGATGCCGAGCTGCCCGTCCCCGCCGTAGAGGATGTCGTCGGTGGTGGCCCCGGAGCAGCTGACGTCCGCGAACGACGACGAGCCGGCGGACGCGGCGACCAGCGACGGGTAGTTGCGGTTGGAGCGCAGGCAGTTCAGGTCGACCTGGGTGGGCACGAGCGGGGCGGCGGTGTACGAGTCGCCGAGCGCCACGTAGCGCCCGGTGGGCACGGCGGCGTTGGCGGGGGCGGCGACGGCGAGCAGGACGCCGGCGGTGGCCGCGGCGAACGCGGCCAGTCGTGCGGCGGTGCGCGCCAGCGGCAGGCGGGGACGGTTCATGGCGCCCTCCCGGAGCGGGATCATGGGGGTGGTGGTGCCGGGAAGTCTGGCCTCGTCCTCGATGCACGTCAATATAGATGAACCTCATTTAGGGGTGGTCGGGGATGTGGGACTGCCCCGGGAGGGCGTGCCCGGTCGGGTCGCCGGCGACGCCGGCCACCTGGCGGCCACCGCCGCCGGTCGAGCGTCGAGACTGTCCGGCATGGAGTTTCTGTGTTTCCATCGTGATCGGCGGGACACGCTCCCGCTGCGGGAGGCGTTGCGCGAGGAGCACTGGTCCTACATGGACCGCTTCGCGAGCGGCATGATCGCCCGCGGGCCGACCTTCACCGAGGACGGTGGGACGCCCACCGGCAGCCTGCACATCGTCGACCTGCCCGGTCCCGCCGCCGCCCGCGCGTTCGCCTTCGACGAGCCCAACTACCAGGCCGGTGTGTACCGCGACGTGTTGCTCCGGCGCTGGCGCAACACGCTGGGGCGGCGGATGGGCGACTTCCCCGGCGGCCCGGTCGGCGGCAACCGGTACCTGGTGCTGGCTCTCGGCGCGGGGCGGGCCGTCGACCTCGCCGTGCCGCCGGACACGGACCGGTTGATCGCGTACGGCCCGCTGCTGTCGGACGACGGCGACACCTGGCTGGGTACCGCGATGCTGGTGCGGGCGCCGCATCCGGAGGCGGCGCGCGCCCTGCTGACCGTGCGGCGGTACGCCGACATCGAGGTGCGCAGGTGGCAGTTCGGCGGGCGGCGCTGACGCCGACCCGGCGGATGCCCGCCCGCAATTCTTCGTGATGTGAAGCAAATGGCGGCAACAGCCGACGCGTCGGGGGTGCACGTCGATCGATGCGACCACGCTCCGATGCTCCTCTTTTGGTCTTTTGGCCAGGCCAAGGCCGGTGCCGTGGGGCCAGCGAGACCCAACCGTTACTTGACGCAATACTTCGTTCGCCGTAGGAAGGAACTGTGACTGACGTGGTAACCCCACCGACGAGCCCGGTGAGCCGGGAGCGGTCGAAGGAGATCAAGCGCCGTAGCGTGATCTCCGCCGCCCGCCAGGCCCGGGTGCTGTCCCGGGCCGAGCTGACCGAGTTGACCGGGCTGAGCCCGGCCACGCTCACCCCGCTGGTCCGGGATCTGATCGCCGAGGGCTATCTGCTCGAGCGCGGCCCCGGCGCGTCCCGGGCCGGTCGTCCCCGCGCCATCCTGGAGTTCAACCCGCGCGCCGAGCTGGTCGCCGCGGTCGCGCTGGAGCCGACCCGGATCAGCTGCGAGATCGCCGACAGCGACGGCGCCGTGATCGCCCACCGCTCGGTGCGCCGCACCGGCGACATCGTCGACCTGATCTGCACGGCCGTGCCCGAGCTGGCCGGCCCCGGCCTGCCGGCGCTGCGCGGGGTGGCCATCGCCGCGCCCGGCGTCTCGACCGGCGGCGCGGTCCGCCTCGCCCCCTCCGTCGGGCTGGTCGAGGCCCGTCCGGTGGGGGAGTCGGTCCAGCGGCGGCTCGGTGTCCCGGTCGTGATCGACAACGACGTGAACCTGATGGCCGCCGGCGAACACGCCGCCGGGGCCGGGGCCGACGTGGCCGACCTGCTCCTGCTGCACGTCGCCGACGGGATCGGCGCCGGTCTCGTGCTGGACGGGCAGGTCCGCCGGGGCTCCGGCGGAGCGGCCGGCGAGGTCGGCTTCCTGCCGCTCGATCCGGCCGACCGGGGCCACGACGGGGTCGGGCCGTTCGAGGCCCGCTGGTCGGAGAGCGCGGTCGCCGAGCGGGTGGTGGC
>NZ_CADEAU010000246.1 GCF_902825405.1 Micromonospora maritima
CTCTTCCGATCTCGGGCGTCGGGTCCGGCTCGGCCGGCGGCGCGGGCTCGGGTGCGGCCGGCGGGTCGGCCGGGTTCGTGGTGTCCGGCTCGGCGGTGGCGTCCGGCGTGGCGGGCTCGGTCTTGAGCAGGGCGAGCAGTTCACCGGCCTTGGGTGCGCCGATGCGGAACTCGCGCATCAGCCGGTTGCGCGACGGGAACGCCTCGCCCTCGGGCAGGTCCAGGGCGCGGGCGGCCGGCAACAGGTCCTCGATCGGCTGCGGATAGCGGGTGCCGTTGATGGTCGGGGCAGTCATGACAGGTGGCCTCCGGTCGGGCGAATAGGGCGGCAGGCTGGGACAGGTGGCCTTCACTGGCGGTGGTCTGCTAGGCGGCCCGGTCGATTCGGTTGCCGTCGAGCAGGGCGCGAGCCTCACGCAGGACGCGGCGCTGCGCTCGGCGGATGCGCTGCCAGTCCAGGTCGCTCGGGTGGCCGTCGCCGGTCACGATGGCGATCTGCGCGTCGAGCAGCAGGATTTCCGCCTCGATCAAGGGCATCTCGCCCTCGATCGCGGCCAAGTCGTCGGCGGTCGGTTCGGGTGTCGGGAAGGGCTTGGAGCGGGTCACCTCGTGTCCTTTCGCGTGCCTCGCATCTCTTGCGAAGCGCTTGTCTGTTGCGCAACAAGGTAGCGATACGCGGGTCTGTTGCGCAAGTAGGTAGCGGTATGTTGGTGCGATGAGTGATGCCCGAGATGTGCTCTCAGCAGCGACGAAGCGCTACCAGAGGACCGAGGCGGCTCACGAGGCCGCCCGCGATGCCGTAGTGGCGGCTGTCCTCGCTGCCCTTCGTGAGGGCGTCGGCCCTTCCGAGGTTGAGAGGTTGTCGCCGTTCAGCGGCGCGTACATCCGGAAGTTGGCGCGCGAGAACGACATTCCGCCGGCGCCACCAGGGCCGAAGCGTGCGGGCTAGCTGGCGGGCCGCAAGGCGTAGTTGCCGGCGTCGACCAGGCCGTGAGCCAGGGCGGAAGCCTCCATGTCGTCGATGGCGCGGGCGGGGATCACGAACCGTCCTCGAACCTTGATGGCCGGGAACTGCCCGGCGTGGATGGCTCGGTAGAGAGTCACCTCCGACATGCCGAGAAGCGCAGCAGTGTCCGCGACGGACCGGAAGCGGGGGCGCTCCTGAACACGGGCGAGGGGTTCAGCCACGGGAGTCTCCTCAGTAGTCTGATGTGGCGAATGGCTTTCTGATATCCAGTGAAGTCGAAGTCGGACGGCGCGCCCATGCAAGGCAGGTGCAACCGTGCGGCAAGCCGATGCAACGAGCGCGGGGACCACGATGGCAGCGGTGGATCAGTGGACGGGGCGTCTCGCCTGCGCGCTGCAAGCCGCCGCCGGCATGACGAACGAGGGATTCGCCGGGTGGCTGGGCATCGCAGTCAGGACGGTCGCGTACTGGCACAGCCGGCCGGAAACCGTGCCCGGAACCGCGAATCAGGAGGTACTGAGCGCTGCCTTCGATCGACTCTCGGACGCAGTGAGATCACGTTTCCTCCACCACCTAAACAGCGGGGCTGGCAAGGAAGGAAGCCTCAGCGGTGGCCATGCTGTTGGTGATGTCGTGAGCGACGCTGCCGACGCAATCGCCAATGACTCGCTTTTGTCGAGCATCGGGGTACCGCACGAGTCGATCGAGGCATTGCGGCAGGACATGGCACTGCTGGCCAGGTCTGGCGGGATGGCTGCCTTCGACACGTTCTCAAGCGCGCGCCGGCTGCGTGACGAAGCGCGAGCACTCGCTGAGCGGACGCGTCGGCCGGGGGAGTTGGCCGACCTGTTCGTGGTCATCGGCCAGGGTGCGTCACTCATGGCCTCTACCGCCTTCGACCTCGGGCACTGGAACGAGTCGGCGGCGTTGGCCAGGGCGGCCACCCAGTACGCGGATCTCGCCGGCCACGCGTCGTTGAAGGCGTGGACATACGGCCTGCAAATGACGCTGGCGAACTGGCGCAGTGAGCCGGATGCTGCCCTGAGCTACTTCGAGCGAGCGATGCGCGCGGCGCCTGACGGCGAACCGAGGCTGAGGCTGCGCTACATCGCCGCTCGCTCCCACGCCCTACTTGACGACTCGGAAGCGGTGGCTGCGGTGCTGGACGCTGCCCAGCGGGACCGGGAGGCGGCAGAGGGTCGGCCCGACGAACTGGCTACGTCGACCGGTGGGGAGTTCGCATTCGGAGATGCCCGCGCCGCGGCTTGCGCCGCTGCTGCCTGGCTCGATCTCCGGAACGGCGACCAAGCTGCGAGGTACGCCCGTAAGGCGTTGCGCGTCTACGAAGCGTTGCCGGCTGTGAGGCGGCCGTACTCACAGATCAGCGGGACGAACATCGACGTAGCCGCAGCTCACCTCCACATGCGGGACAAGGACGGCGCTGCGGAAGCTCTGCGTACCGTTCTCGAACTACCTCCCCACAAGCGCAACGTCTCGCTGACTGGCCGGCTGGCCCGGATCGAGCGTCTGCTGATCGAAGCGCCGTGGAGCGGCGACGCCGAGGCGCGGCAGCTCGGCGAGCGCATCGCGGTGTGGCTGTCGGAGACCTCAGCTCGACCGCTCACCTGAACGGCGCCATGCCGCCAACACCTCTGCTTCCTTCTCCGGGCTGATTCCGATCTCGGCAGCGCGGTCATGGCTGCCGATGTCCCCGCTATCGACCAACCACCGCCAGGTGTCCCGCACGGTCTGTTCGAGCGGGCGGGTGCGAAGACCGGCGGCCTGCGCCGCGGTGGTGTCGACGTTCCACACACCGTCGAAGGTGCGCCAGAGCGGCAGCTCGGACCACTGCCGTACGCCCTGCCCGAGCAGGAAGCCATCTGGCACCCACGTGAAGGACGCATCCGTGTGCGTCGAGTCGGCGCAGTGCGCGAGCAACTCTCCGAAGGTCGCGCTGCCCCTGGGGGCGCAGACGTTAAACGCGCCGGACGATTGGTCGCTGATGGTCCGCAGGGTGAAGGCGGCCAAGTCGCGGACGTCGACCGGCTGAATGGTTCGGGCTGGGGAGCCTGGGGCCAGCACCTCCCCGCCAGCGGCTACCCGGCGCAGCCACCAGGGCAGGCGGCCAACGTACTCACGCGGGCCAAGCACCACACCGGGGCGCAGGATCGTCGTCCGGTCAGCCCCAAACGAAGCGACTGCCGCCGCCTCGCAACCGGCCTTCTGGTAGCCGTAGCGTGTCGGTCCGTCCTCGGTGTCGGTGCCATAGTCTGGGCCGGCGTCCGGCGGACAGTAGAGCACCTCGGATCGCTCACTGAGCGGCTTGACCGGCCAGCCCTGGTACACGCTGAGCGTCGACATGAAGACGTAGCGATCAGCGACCGGCGCGAGCGCCCGTGTGACGCCGAGGGTGTTGCTCGGCACGTACCCCGAGGTATCGACAACCGCATCCCACTGACCTGCTTCAGCAAGAGTGGCGACATCCCTGGGTCGGGTTCGATCGCCCTCGACGCGGCTAACAGCCTCCGAGAAGGGGGTCGAGGTGCCTCGGTTGAACGTGGTCACCTCCCACCCAGCATCTACAGCAGCCGCTACGATCGCGTGGCCTATGAACCAGGTTCCCCCAAGTACGAGCAAGCGCATTGCACCATCATGCATCGGGCGTGCCGGCTCGGATGGGCGGGGCGTCCCTTGGTTCGCTCCACCATGGATGGCCGGCGGGGAGGAATTGTGTGGCTTCGTAGATGGCAAGGTCGACTTCAGATGCTCTGGTGGCGTACGCGCTATCACCTCTGGACAAGGTGGAAAAATGGCAGCCTTCTTGACCGCGGCGACGTAGGAGATTATGACAAGGTCTACTTCCCCTTGGAGTCCGGGGATGGTGGACCGTCGGGCGAGAGCATGTGGGCTGAAAAACTGGATCGCGGTTTATACCGTCTCGACAATAATGGGTTTTTCGCGAAGGTGTCCAGGGGTGACGTCGTCCGCGTTCGTGTCAAGTGGCCAATTCTGGAGGTTGTAGAAGTCGTCGACCGGAAGCGTCGTACTGTTCGAATATCTTTCGAGCTGCCTTGGCCAAACAGGGCGGAAAGGCAGACAATACGCGAGGCTGTCGAGCCTCAGGACGGTGAGATCGAGTGGGCGCAACCGAACCTACTCACAATCAGCTTCCCGAAAGGCAAGGATCCATATGCTTTGCTGGAGGGTGTGCTTGGGGAGAATGCTCGCATTCTAGAGGTGGACTCGACTGGCTAATCGCCTTCGGGCTGCCTCGGCTGCCAGAACGACGCCGGCAGTCCAATTGGTTGCTCGCCTTCGGTGTCCTCGAAGGTAAGGCTCGCTGATTCATAAGAGGCGTATCTGAAGGAGGTGACTCCTTTGCTGAATTCCGCATGATTGAAGTCGACTGATCCGGCTCTGAATGCTGCTCTATCGAACCGAACGTCTCCGTCGGTGAAATGCGCTCCTGAGAAGTAGACGGAAGCGCCACTTAGGAGGGCTCCTTGGAAGTTGAGGTCTGCCCCGTCAATCCTGAGGCGTGTGAAGTCAAACCTACCGCCATTTAGTTCGGCACCCCCGAAGTCGATCACACCCTCTCTGTACCATCCGGAAAACTCTACCTTTGTCGACCCCTTGAACAGGGCCCGCTCAGCGACAAATGTTCCGAAATCTTCATCTAGGGGCTGGCTGACAATAAGGGTGCCGTCGGAGAAAGTGGCTCCAGTAACGTCGAAGAAGGTGCCCTCCCTAAGGCCTCTTAATAAATAGATGTCCGAGTCGAAAAGGGCGCGTTGAAGGTTGAATGCGTAACCTTGCCAAGAATCGGTGCCGGAGTTTTCAAGGTGGGTCATGATGGACGAGAGGATAGTTTCGCGCACCTCTCGCTCTCCAGTTGGAATTTCCTCATCTTCGGAATGCATTCGGTAATATGCACAGAGAACGTCAATGCATGTTTGTCGTTCCTCCACCCACTCGTCCGCCAGTCTCGCCAGGGCGTAGACGCCAGCAAGTCGAACGGCTGCCTTGTCGTTGCCAAGCTGATCCGCGGCGTTCTGATACCTGGAAGAAAGATGTTCTGAGTCGGCTCGCCGGCTGGCAGCTTCCTCAACCCGCTGTTTTCGGTAGGCGTATACGGCAGCGAAGACGCCCGCCGCAAGCCCTGCGGCGGCGATTGTGCTTCGTGTTAATTCGTAGATGTCATTGGAAGTAAGTCGCTTGCTCGAAAGGCGTAAGGGCCAAAGGCTATCTACGGCACCACGTAGACGGGCAAGCAGCAGGAAGGTCGACGCCGCAAGTGCGATGGCCGCTGTAAGGGACATTAGTAGCGCAATAGAAAAGCGCAGCATGCGTGGAGCATGTCGGCCTTGTGTGGCCACTGGCTCCGAACCGAACACGAGCGACTTTGTGGTCGTGCGTATCCGAAAGAGCGATCTCGCCGTAAAGCGCTTTGCTCGTTGCAGGGGCGAGTCGCTTTTGGGTGGCTTCCCCATGTTTTCCACCTGTATCCGACGGCTTTCCTTGTCGGGCGGCAGCATAACTGTGATTGATCGCCCGCTGTACCGTCGCCATGCCTCCGGGACTCGACCCTCTACGCCTGCCGGCCACCACCGGTGGCCGTGTGCGAGACGGTTGTCCTTCGCCCACGAGCCACGTCGACCAATCCCTCTGCAGCTAACAGAGCCAGCGCGCGATGCGCGGTGCTGGTAGCGACGCCATGTTTGGCCGCCAGCTCGGCAACGGTAGGCAGCGGATCCCCCGGGTACGCCCGACCAGCTTTGATCTCCTGACGGAGCGCATCAGCGATGGTCTTGTGCGGGCTGCTCTCGGTAGGCATCGTTGTTCCACTTGGCCGTGGCGGCATCCGGGCGGCTAGCGTCCCGGCAGCCCGCTGGTCCGACTCCGACAGCCAGGCGGCGTACACCCTGAGCGTCGTTGTTCCGCCACCTCCGTGCCCAAGCCGTCCCGCGACCGTCCGCACGTCGACACCAGCGTTAATCAGCTCCGTAGCCGAGTAGTGGCGGAGCGCGTGGATGTGGCTGTCGATGCCGAGTCGGCTGGCGAGCCGGCCGTACCGCTGAGTGATGGTGTCGGGCCGGTAGCCGCGGCTGTTGTCCGGCTCGGGGGAGAAGACGTAGTCGGCAGGGTCCGCGTCCGCGCCGAGCTGGGCCAGGCGGTCGACGTACCGGCCGTGCAGCTCGCGCAGCACCTCGATCGTTTCCGGGTCGAGCGCCACCCGCCGCTGTTGGTGCGTCTTAGTGTCTTTCTCCTGTAGCTGGCCGTGCTCATCCAGGTAGGCACTGCGCCGCAGCGTCAGCACACCGGCGGCCAGATCGAGATGGTGCCAGCGCAGCGCGGCCAACTCGCCGCGGCGGGCGCCGGTCGTCATGGCGAGCCAGACCAACGCACCCCAATCCGGGTCGCGCCACGCCTCGCTGATGATGCGGGCTGCGTCGGCCGGACTCGGCGGTTGCGGGTCGGGATGCGGCGGCGCGGGTGGCTCGGCCTGGCCGGCAGGGTTGACGGCGATCCAGCGCCACCGGACCGCCCGGCTGAGAGCACCACTGAGGATCCAGTGGACTTGCCGCACCGATGAAGCGCTGAGCGGCTTACAGACGTGCGGCCGGCACTTCGCGGTGCAGGCGTGCTCGCCCTCCACGCGGTGCTTCACGTGCGCCTTGCCGCCGCACCAGTCGCGGCAGCGGCGCAGGCTCGCGTAGAACGACTCCAACGTCTCGGCGTCGAGTCGGCCGACCGGCAGCTTGCCGAGCACCGGCCGTACGTGCTTGTTGAGCTTGTTCACGTAGCCCATGCGGGTTGTGGCCTCGATGTCGGCCACCTCAAGCCACCGGTCTAGGAGCTGGTCGAGCGTCGCGCGAGTGCGTGGGTTGCGCCGCTCGTCCACTTGGGCGAGCAACCGGGTTCGCGCCTTCTCGGCTTCCTTGGCGGCGGTGCGGCCGGCGGGGATGACCTCGGTCAGGTAGTGCCGCTTCCCGCTGATCGGGTCGACGCCGGCATAGACCTTCACTCGCAGTGACCCGCTGGGAAGAGTTTCGATCTCGCCGCGTTGGCGCTTGGTGCGTCCGTTCGAGGCTGCCACGGGGCCACCGTAGCGCGCTCGCACCACGAATAGCCCCACGCGCGCCGTTCGGGAAGGCAAAGTGCCTGTGCGCCCGGCAGGATTCGAACCTGCGGCCTTGGGATTAGAAGTCCCCTGCTCTATCCGCTGAGCTACGGGCGCGCGCCGACGATCGTCGCGCCAAGAGGGTACCGCCGGCTCCGGCCCGCCCGGGGGTACGGGTCGGCGCGTCCACGTCGTCGCCCAGCGTCCCATGCCGGGGCCTCGCCCGGCATCCCGGTTCCGGCGGGTCCCGGGCCGGCGGCCACGGCGCGGTCCGTACCCTCGGCGGATGCTGCTCGACCAGGAAACCGAGAACGAGATCGTCTTCGAGCTGTGCCAGCTGCTCGGGCGGGCCATCCTGCCGGTCACCGGGTCGGCGGGGCCCGGCGCGGCGGCCGGCGCGGTGGGCACCGCCTTCTTCTACAGCGAGTTGGTCGGCGCGACCGACGACGGGGAGATCGCGCACGAGTGGCTGCTCACCGCCGACCCGGTCACCCGGTCCCCGTACGGGGAGATCGGGCTGCGGCCGAGCGTCACCGATCCGGCCGAGGGGGCGGAGGAACCGATCGAGCTGCCGGGCTTCGCCGACCACTGGCTGCACCTGCCGGAACTGGGGCTGGCCGCGATGCCCACCGGCGGGCTGCACGGCTACGCCGACGACCGGGGCTGGCGCTGGCGTACCCAGCAGGTGACCGAGGCGGTGGCCGCGCCGGCCGACGCGATCGCCCGGATCGGCGCCGCGCCCGGCTCGGCGTTCGTGCTGGCCCTCGGCGTGGGGGAGGACGGGTCGCGGCCGCTGGAGGCGGTGGTCGAGCGGGTCGCCCGGGACGGCGACGAGGTGCGGGTCACCCGCGAACTACCGCCCGGGTACGTGGGCGCGCCGGTGTTCGCGGTCGAGGCCGGGCCGGACGGCGGGCCGGCGTTGCGCTGCCTGGGCGTGCTGCTGCCGCCCCACGCGGGCGGGCATCCGGTCGCGACCTTCGACCGGATCCGGGCGGCGCTCGCCGAGATGGTCGAGGGGTG
>NZ_CADEAU010000247.1 GCF_902825405.1 Micromonospora maritima
GGCGGCCGGGTCGGCACCCGTGCGGCAAGTGCGCGCAGGCCCGGCTGGACCAGCAGCACCGCCGGCACCGCGACCGCCGGCACCGCGAGGAACACCCAGCGCCAGCCCAGGTGCTCGACGATCAGCCCGGCCACCGCCGGCCCGACCAGCGACGGCACCACCCAGGCCGCCGCGAAGGCCGCGAAGATCCGCCGCCGCAATCCCTCCGGGTACGCCTGCCCGACGATCACGTAGAGCGCCACGGAGAGCAGCCCGGAGCCGAAGCCCTGCACGACCCGCCCGACGACGAGCGTCCCCATGGTGGAGGCGGCACCCGCCACCGCCAGCCCGGCGACGAACCAGGCCACCCCGTGCCACATCGCGGGGCGTGGCCCGCGCGCGTCGCACCAGATGCCGGAGACGACCATCGCCACCACGCCGGAGGCGAAGGGGCCGCCGAACGCCAGCGCGTACAGGCCGAGCCCGTCCAGGCTGCGCGCCACCGTCGGCATGGCGGTACCGACCGCGAGGGCCTCGAACGCGAGCAGCGACACCAGGGCGACGATGCCCACGGTCATCGCCCGCAGGCGCGGCGACCACAGGTCGAGCGGGGCGGTCGCCGGTACGGCGGTGGCTGTCGTCATGGGCACCAGCCTGGGACCTCAACCCCGGTTGAGGTCAACTGTGGGCCCGGTCTCGTCAGGCGGTCTCCAGCGCCTCGCCCACACCCTTCACCAGGCCGGAGAAGTGCTGGTCGGCCAGCACGTGACCGGCGGTGATGACCAACGCGAGCGGCCACTCGATCACCTGCAACGCGGCGAGCACCCCGATACCGGCGTAGTAGGCCAGCTTGTCCGGCGGAGGCACGGCCACCTCGCCCAGCAGCGGCACCTCCACCCGGCGGCAGTAGGCCCGGACCATCTCCCGCGATCCGCTCAGATGTCGTGTCAGCGTGCTCATCCCTGCCTCCCCGTTGCGACGGCATCGACCCGACGGGCATTCCACCACCCCCGTCGTCCATGCCCCGGGCAGCGGGGAAACTTCACCCACCCGAGGGGCATAACGGACGCCGCGCCGGGAAGTCGGGCCGCCGGGACGAGACCGGGAGGCGACATGGCGTACGGCTTCGCCGGTCTCCTGCTGTCACCGGCAGCGCTGCCGGACGCCGTGGCGCGGGTCGCGCGTACCGTCGGATCGGCCCTGCCCGGCCCGCCCGTGCCGCCCACGGTCACGCACGTGGCGGGGAGCGTGGGCGCGGCGGCCGCCCGGCTGGCCCGCCTCACCGGCCTGACCCGGCGGCGGGTGTGGTCGCAGGACGGCCGGCACCACATCGAGGTGCACGGGGTGTGCCAGGACGGCGGGGATCGACTGGCCCGGCAGGTCGAGGCGGCGTTGGAGGCCGTCCCGGGCGTGGCCTGGGCCCGGGTGAACGCGCCGTCCGGCCGGGTGGTGGTGGCGACCGAGGAGCCCCGGCCGGCGTTGCGCGAGCTGATCGACACGGTGGCCCGGGCGGAGCAGGTGTGCCCGTACGAGCCGGACCCGGAGATCGCGCCGCCGCAGCCTCCCGAGGACGGCCCGCGCACCGCGCGCACTCTCGGGGCGTTGCTCTCCGACGCGCTCGGGCTGAGCATCTCCGCGGCCACCCGGATCCTGCCTCTCACCCCGGTCCCGGCCGAGGTGGCGGGCCTGCTCGGGGCGATCGACCTGCACCCCAGGCTGCACGCGCTGGCCGGCCTGGGGGTACGCGCCGACCCCCGCGCCGAGGTGCTCTTCCCGCTCGCCGAGGCGGTGGTGCAGGGTCTCACCGGCGGCTGGGCCGGCATCGTGCTCGACGGCGCACAGCGGATGGTGCAGTGGGGCGAGGCCGGCGCCCAGCTCGCCGCCTGGCGGCGGGCCGAACCGAGGTTGACCGGCCAGCCGGAGCGGGCGGTGGCCCGGGTGCCCGACGGGGAGCGTCCCTGCCCGGTCCCCGACGGCCAGCCGGAGCGCTACGCGAAGCGGGTGCTCGCGGCCGGTGCGGTGGCCGGTGCCGCGGCGATCCCGGTGGTCGGGGGCAAGCGGGCCGCCGCGCTGGCGCTCTCCTCGCTGCCGAAGGCCCCGGGGAGCGGCCGGGAGGGGTACGCCGCCCAGCTCGGCCGGATGCTCGCCCGACGCGGGGTGATCGCGATGGACCGTAGCGTGCTGCGGGAGCTGGACCGGATCGACACCGTCGTGCTGGACGCGGCCGTGCTCGGCTCCGACCGGGGGGTGCTGGCCGACCTGGCGCCGCTGGCCGGTGCCGACACCGGGCAGGTCGCCGCCCGGGCGTTCGCCCTGTTCGACCCGGCGCGGCCCGACGCCGTCCGGGCCGAGGACGGCTGGCGGATCGGGCCACTGGACCGCATCGACGCCGAGGACCCGGGCGACACCCCGGACAGTGGGCGGCTGCGTGCCGACGGCGGACGGCTCCTCGGCCTGGCCGAGGGTGACCGGCTCGCTGCCGTCCTCCGGGTCGAGCCGGAACCAGCCCCGGGGGTGGAGGCGCTGGTGTCCGCCGTCCGGCAGGCCGACCTGCGGCTCGTGGTGGCCGGCGCCGAGGACGGCCGCTACGACTTCGCCGACCTGCGCGTACCCGGCGGCTCCCGGCTCGCCGACGCGGTCCGCGACCTGCAACGGGAGGGCTCTGTGGTGATGGTGGCCTCCGGGGAGCGCTCGGCGCTCGCGGCGGCCGACTGCGGCCTCGGCGTGTACGGCCCGGACGACCTCCCGCCCTGGGGCGCGCACCTGCTGGTCGGTGACGACCTGCGGATCTGCGCCCTGCTGATCGACGCGGCCGGCGTCGCCCATCGGATGACCAGGCAGAACATCAGGATCGCCATGGCCGGCAGCGGTCTGGGCGCGCTCAGCGCGTTCACCGCCGACCGGCATCGGCTGCCCCGGCCGACCCTGGCGGCGGTGAACGGGGCCGCCGCGGCCGCCTTCGCCCACGGCGTCTTCCGGGCGCACCGGCTGCCGGACCGGAGCGGCGCTCCGGTGCCCGCGCTCACCGCGTGGCACCTGATGCCTGTCGAGACGGTCCTCGACCAGCTCGGTACGCACCCGACCGGGCTGACCGACGAGGAGGCGGCCCGCCGTCACGACCCGTCGGGCGGGACCGGGAACGGTCCGGCCGGCCTGCTCCGCGCGTTCGTCGACGAGCTGTCCAACCCCCTCACTCCGGTCCTGGCGGCCGGGGCGGTGCTCTCCGCCACCTTCGGTTCGCTCGTCGACGCGGCGCTTGTCGGCGGCCTGGTGGGCGGTTCCGCGCTGGTCGGCGCGGTGCACCAGCGCAACACCGAACGGTCGCTGGCCGAGCTGCTGTCCCGCTCCGCGGTCACCGCCCGGGTGCTGCGGGACGGCGTGGAACGGGTGGTGCCCGCCGAGGATCTGGTACCGGGTGACGTGGTCAGCGTCAGCTCCGGCGACGCCGTACCGGCCGACTGCCGGGTGCTGACCAGCGACGGGCTGGAGTCCGACGAGTCGTCCCTGACCGGCGAGTCCCTGCCGGTGGCGAAGAGCCCGGAACCGGTGGTCGCCGCCGCGATCGCGGAGCGGCACTCGATGCTCTTCGAGGGCACCACGGTCGCCGCCGGGCACGGCACCGCGGTGGTGGTGGCCATCGGCGCGGGCACCGAGGCCGGTCGCAGCATGGCGATGGCCCGGGAGGCCCCGCCGACAAGTGGGGTGGAGGCGCGGCTGGGCAAGCTGACCAGCAGCGCCGTACCGCTGGCGGCCGGCTCGGCGATCGCGGTGGCCGGGGCGGGGCTGCTCCGGGGCGTACCCCTGGCCGAGACGGCGGCGACCGCCGCGAACCTGGCCGTGGCGTCGGTGCCGGAGGGACTACCGTTCCTGGTCAGCGCCGCGCAGCTGGCGGCGGCGCGACGGCTGGCCGAGCACGGCGCCCTGGTGCGCAACCCGCGCACCATCGAGGCGTTGGGCCGGGTCGACGTGCTCTGCTTCGACAAGACCGGCACGCTCACCGAGGGGAAGCTGCTGCTGGCCGGCGTGGGCACCGGCGACGACAGGTACGGCCCGGCGGACCGGCTCGACGAGCCGCTGCGGGCGACGCTGGCGGCGGCGTTGCGTGCGACCCCGGCCGCCGCCGACCCGGACGAGTTGCCGCAACAGACCGACCGGGCGGTACGCCGGGGCGCGAACGCGGCCGGGGTTGCCGAGCAGACCGGCGCGGCGGGCTGGACCGCGACGGGTGGGCTGCCGTTCGAGCCGTCCCGCGGCTACAGCGCCACGGTCGGGCGGACCGCCGACGGTCTGCTGTTGAGCGTGAAGGGCGCGCCCGAGTCGGTGCTGCCGCGCTGCGCGTCCCGACGCACCGCCGACGGCGACCGCCCGTTGGACGCGACCGGCCGGGAGGAGGTGCAGGCCATGCTGGCCGATCGGGCCGGTGCCGGGCACCGCATCCTGGCCGTCGCCGAGTGCCCGGTGTCCACCGACTCGGTCCGCGACGAGCAGGTCGACGGGCTGGTCTTCGTGGGCTTCCTGACGCTCGCCGACGGGGTGCGGGAGAGCGCCCGACCGTCGGTGGAGCGGATCCGCTCGGCCGGCGTGCACACCGTCATGATCACCGGCGACCATCCGGCCACCGCCGAGGCGATCGCCGCCACCATCAGCCCGGACCACGGACAGCAGCGGGTCGTGACCGCCACCGACCTGGACCGGCTCGACGACACCGCCCTGGCGGAGCGGTTGATGGCCACCGACGTGGTGGCCCGATGCACGCCCGCGCACAAGGTCCGGATCATCCAGGCGTTGCAGCGCCGGGGCCGGACCGTGGCGATGACCGGTGACGGCGCCAACGACGCCCCGGCGATCCGCCTCGCCGACGTGGGGATCGCCCTCGGCCAGCGGGGCACCCCGGCCGCCCGGGCGGCCGCCGACCTGGTGGTCACCGACGACCGGCTGGAGACGATCATCGCCACGCTGGTCGAGGGCCGGGCCATGTGGTCCTCGGTCCGCCACGCGCTCAGCATCCTGGTCGGCGGCAACCTCGGTGAGATCGCGTTCAGCGTGCTGTCCGCCGCGTCGACCGGCCGGTCCGCCCTGACCGGACGCCAGCTGCTGCTGGTCAACCTGCTCACCGATCTCGCGCCGGCGCTCGCCATCGCGGTCCGGCCACCCGCCGACGACCGCGCCGACCACCTGCTACGGGAGGGACCGGACTCCTCGCTCGGCGCCACCATGACCCGGGAGATCGGGCTCCGGGCGGCGGCGACCACGCTGGGCGCGACGGCGGGCTGGACGCTGGCCCGGTGGACCGGCACCCGCCGACGGGCCGGCACGGTCGCGCTCGTCTCGCTGATCGGCACCCAGCTCGGTCAGACCGTGCTGGCCGGCGGCACCAGTCCCACCGTGCTGGTCGCCACCGCCGCATCCGTCGGGGTCATGGTGGCGGTGGTGCAGACGCCGGGCGTCAGCCAGTTCTTCGGGTGTACGCCACTCGGCCCGGTGGGTTGGACCATCGCCACCGGGTCAGCGCTGGGTGCCACGTTCGCCAACGGCGCGCTGACCCGGCTGGTGGACCGCCTGCCGCAGCCGGGCTCGCACGGGCGTCCCGATCAGGGGTACGGCGAAGGGCACGACGCCTGAGGTGACGTTCCTCGGTACGGCGACCACGGTGCTCCGGACGGCGTCGCTGACCCCGTGACCCGCGAGGTCAGTGCCAGGTGGCGGCGGCCCGGCGCAGCCGGTCGTTGACGGCTCGCCCGACCCCTTCGTCGGGCACCGGCTCGGCCACGATCTCGGTGACCCCGGCCGCGTCGAGCCGGTGCAGCGCGTCGAAGAGACGCGCCGCCGCCGCGGTCAGGTCACCCTCCGGCGACAGCACCTCCACCGCCGCCCAGTCGCCCTCCGCCGGTGGTTCGCGGAACGCCAGGAACCCCCGCCGACCGCCGTCGCGCCCGCCCGCCGCGCCCAACCGCAACGGGGTACGCGGGGCGTAGTGCGCGGCCAGCGTCCCGGGTGCCACGGGCTGGCCGGAGCTGCCGAGGCGTACGTCGACCGGTCCGACCGCCTCCACCAGCGCCTCGACCGGCAGCGCGCCCAGCCGCAGCACCACCGGCCGGTCGCCGCGGGCGTCCACGATGGTCGACTCGATCCCGCACCGGGTGGGCCCGCCGTCGAGCACCACGTCCACGGCAGCGCCCAGCCCGGCCACCACGTGCTCGGCCCGGGTGGGGCTGAGCTGGCCGAACCGGTTGGCACTGGGTGCGGCCACCGGTACCCCGGCGGCGGCGATCAGCGCCCGGGCGGCCGGCTCGTCCGGCACCCGTACGGCCATGGTCTCCAGGCCGGAGGTGACGATCGGCGGGATCGCCGCCGGCCGGTCCACGATCAGGGTGAGCGGGCCGGGCCAGAACCGTTCCGCGAGCGCGGCCACGGCCGGTGGCACCGCGCCGACAAGCGCGGTCAGGTCGGCGGCGTCGGCCAGGTGGCTGATCAGCGGGTCGAAGCTGGGCCGGGCCTTGGCCTCGAAGATCCGCGCGGCGGCGCGGGCGTCCAACGCGTTGGCGCCCAGCCCGTAGACCGTCTCGGTGGGGAAGGCGACCAGCCCGCCGGCGCGCAGCACGGCGGCGGCCTCGTCGATGCCACTGTCGGCCGGCAGGACGCGCGTGGTTCCGGTGCTCACGCTCCGACGCTAGCCTGCGCCGGGCGTCGCCCCGGCAGGACCCCGGTGGGATCAGTTCCGCTCGTCGACGGCCTCGGGAAGGCGGGGCGCGTCGGTGGGGTAGAGGCCGGCGGCGAAGCCGTACACCTGGTCGCCGGCGCGGGGGATCTGGGCGAATCTGCGGGCCAGCGCCTGCACCTCCGTCCAGAACTCACGGACGTCCTCGATCGGGATGCGGGCGTGCACCAGCGTGCAGCGGAGTTCGTCGGCGGCGTGCGCGGCGGACGCCTCGGCCGCGGCCTCGGCCAGGCCGTTGATCCGGGCGACGGTCTGCTTGTCCTCGGGCCGGTTGAGCGCGCCGACGTAGTACGTGCGGGCGACCCGGCCGTAGAACCGTTCCTCGACGGCCCGGACCCGGCGGGTGCGCACCACCCGCAGCAGCCCGGCGTCGACCAGCTGGTTCACGTGGTAGGCAACGCTGCTCTTCGGCCGGTCCACGGCACCGGCCAGTTCGTTGACCGTGGCCGCGCGTTCCAGCAGCAGCTCCAGGAGCGTGCCGCGGAGGGGGTCGGCGAGCGCGCGCAGCTGCTCGGGGGCGGTGACCACGAGCAGGTCGTCGAGGTCGTAGTCCGGGATCCGCTGATTGACCGACATTTCTCGACCGTTCTAATATTCTGGTTCGTTCGATGATTCTGGTCTGACAGTAAGGAGTCTAGGGATGGCCGAGATCGTCCTCTTCCACCACCTGCTGGGGCTCACCGACGGCGTGCGTGCCCTCGCCGACTCGCTCGGCGGCGACGGGCACACCGTGTACGTCCCGGACCTCTTCGACGGCGAACGGCCGGCGAGCCTCGACGACGGCTCGGCGCTGGTCAAGCGGATCGGCGGTGACGTCCTCGACCAGCGGGCCGACCGGATCGTCGCCGACCTGCGCCCCGACCTGGTCTACGCGGGCGTCTCCTGGGGCGCCGCCATCGCGCAGCGGCTCGCCCAGACCCGTCCCGGCGCGCGGGCCGCCCTGCTCTACGAAGCCTGCCTGCCGGTCACCGGCGAGTGGGCGATCGCCCCCTGGCCCGACGGCGTGGCGGTGCAGGTGCACGGCATGGAGCGGGACCCGTTCTTCGGTCTGGAGGGCGACATCGACGCCGCCCGGGAACTGGTCTCGATCGTCGGACCCGACCGGGGCGAGGTGTTCGTCTACCCGGGCGACCGGCACCTGTTCACCGACCGCTCCCTCCCGTCGTACGACGCCGGGGCCACCGCGCAGGTGGTGAGCCGCAGCCGCGACCTTCTCGCCCGGCTCGGCTGACCGCTCACCCGGCGTCGCGCAGCCGCGCCAACTCGGCCGCGTACTCGGCGTCGCTGAGCGCACCCCGCTGGTGCAGGCGGGTCAGCACGTGCAGGTCCCGGCGCGCTGGTCGGCGCTCAGTGCGGGTGCGCCGGCCGGCCCGGTCTCCGCCGGTGGGGCCGGC
>NZ_CADEAU010000248.1 GCF_902825405.1 Micromonospora maritima
ACCGCCCGGGGGCGTCGGGACGGCTCCCGCGCCACCGGCGGCCCGTCCGCCGCCCGGCTGCGGGACGCCTCCGCCGCTGAGCCCGCCGAGACCGGTACGCCGTCCACCGCCCCGGAGCCGGCCCCGGAGCCCTCTTCGCCGGCACCGGACCATCGAACCGCGACTGAGAGGGACGCCTAGTGGTGCACACGACGCGGCAGAACGCCGATCTCGACTGGCTGCTCGACGACCTGGTGGAACGGGTCCCCGCCGCCCGCCAGGCGGTGGTGCTCTCCGCGGACGGGCTGCTGCTGGGCGCCTCCGCCGACCAGGACCGCGCCGACGCGGAGCACCTGTGCGCGCTGGCGTCCGGTTTCTCCGGCCTGGCCAAGGGGGCCACCCGGCACCTGGGCGGCGGCGCGGTCCGCCAGACGGTGGTGGAGATGGAGTCCGCGTACCTGTTCGTCACGGCCGCCGGGCAGGGCGCCTGCCTCGCCGTGGCCAGCGACGCCGACGCCGACATCGGCCTGGTGGCGTACGAGATGGCGATGCTGGTGATCCGCGTCGGGGAGAACCTGGCCGCACCGGCGCGGACCGTGGGGGAGCCGACCGATGCGCGCTGAGTCGCCGGGCCCTCAGCACGAGTGGCTGGACGCCGACGCGGGCCCGGTGGTCCGCCCGTACACGCTCACCGGTGGGCGGGTCCGCCCCCCGGTCGACGGGTTCGACCTGCTGGCCTTCGTGCTGACCACACCGGCGGCCGAGCCGGCCGGCGCGCCCGGTCTCCAGCCGGAGCACCGCCGCCTGGTCGAGCTGGCCCGGCGGCCGAAGGCCGTCGCCGACCTCGCCGCCGACCTGGACCTCGCCGTCGGCGTGGTCCGGGTGCTGCTCGGCGATCTCCTCGCCCACGGGTTCGTCGCGGTGCACCGGCCCCCGGCCACCGCGTACCTGCCCGACGACAACATCCTCAAGGCGGTGGTCAGTGGACTCCGTGCGCTATGACCGGGAGCCGGCCGCGTCGCGGGTGCCGCTGGCCCTGAAGATCCTCATCGCCGGCGGGTTCGGCGCCGGCAAGACGACGCTCGTCAGCGCGTTGAGTGAGGTGCGGCCGTTGCAGACCGAGGAGGTGCTGACCGGGGCCGGTCTCGGCACCGACGACGTCTCCGGGGTGGAGCAGAAGTCCACCACCACCGTGGCCATGGACTTCGGCCGGATCACCATCAACGACGACCTCCAGGTCTACCTGTTCGGCACGCCGGGCCAGGACCGGTTCTGGTTCCTCTGGGACGAGCTGGCCTTCGGCGCGCTCGGCGCGGTGGTGCTCGCCGACACCCGCCGGCTGGCCGACTGCTTTCCCTCGATCGACTACTTCGAGCAGCGGGGCGTCCCCTTCGTGGTGGGGGTGAACTGCTTCGAGGGCTCCCGGCGGTTCGGCCTGGAGGCGGTGCGGGACGCCCTGGACCTCGACCCGGACGTGCCGCTGGTGCTCTGCGACGCCCGGGACCGCCAGTCCGGCAAGCTGGTGCTGATCTCGCTGGTCGAGCACGTGGCGCGGCAGCGCGGCGAGCCGGTGCCGGTGGGCTGAGCGCGGTCCGTCCGGCATCCGGTCGGAGGAATCACGAGTGACCGGGCGGTTCTCCGGGAAGCCTCTGGTGGGATCGCGGCAGGATCGGCGGAAGGTGGGAGCGGTGACCGGCACGGGCGAGGTCGTCCACATCGGCGGCTACACGGCGGAGGCGGGGGGCCGGGCGGAGGGGATCGTCGCGGCGCGGCGGGACCCGGCGACCGGGGCGCTCACCCCGCTCGGCACGGCGGCGGTCACCCCGTCGCCGTCGTTCCTCGTCCGGCATCCGGGGCTCCCGGTGCTCTACGCGGTCAACGAGTTGTCCGACGGGCGGCTGAGCGCCTTCCGGGTGGCCCCGGACGGCGACCTCGCGCCGCTGGGCGTACTCCCGACCGGTGGTGGGGAACCGTGTCACCTCGCGGTGGCGCCGGACGGCCGGCACGTGTTCGTGGCGAACTACGGCGGCGGCAGCGTCGCGGTGTTCCCGCTGGACGCCGAGGGCGTGCCGGGGGAGCGCACCGACCTGGTCCGGCACGAGGGGCACGGCGCCGACCCCGAGCGGCAGGAGAAGGCCCACTGCCACATGGTCTCGCCCGACCCTTCGGGCGGCCCGCTGCTCGCCGTCGACCTGGGCACCGACTCGGTCTACCGGTACGACCTCGACGTCGCCTCCGGGCGGTTGGTGCCCCGGGCGCCCCGGCTGCGGACGCCGGCCGGCACCGGACCCCGGCACCTGGCCCGGCACCCGGACGGCCGGCGGGCCTGGCTGGTCGGTGAGCTGGACGCCACGGTGACGGCGTACGACCTGACGACGGACGGGTTGCACCAGCGGGTACGGGTCGACGCCAGCGGCCGGACCGGGCACGTGCAGCCTTCGGAGGTGGCCGTCGGACCGGACGGGCGCTTCCTCTACGTGGGCAACCGGGGCGTGGGGACGGTCTCGGTCTTCGCGCTGGACGGCGCCGCGCCGGAGCTGGTGGCCGAGGTCGGGACCGGCGGGGGGTGGCCCCGGCACTTCGCGCTGTCCGGCGGGTTCCTCTACGTCGCCGACGAGCGGGCCGACCTGGTCGGCGTCTTCCGGGTGGACCCGACCACCGGGGTGCCGGAACGGGTCGGGGAGCCGGTGCCGCTGGCGAGCCCGACGTGCGTTCTGGTGTGACGGGATCGTGACGGATTGCACTGTCCAGTGTGGATTGCGATCACCCGGGATCACTGGTCCGTGACTCAGTGTATCGATTAGGTGATCAACTGTTTCTCCTGCGTAACTTTCGTCCGAACGGTTGTGGCAGTAACCCCACGAGATACGCAAGATGGTCACCGTGTCTGGCCGCCATCGCATGCGTACTAACCTTCGTGGGGCAGGTGCCGCCGCGGCGGCGACCGCCCTCGTCGCCGTCGTAGCCGGCTCCTGGTTCGGATACCAGCAGCTGGCCGGCCCGAACTGCTCGGGCCGGATCGAGCTGTCGGTGTCGGCCGCCCCGGAGATCGCCCCGGCGGTGCGTGGCGCCGCCGACGAGTGGGTCGCCAACGGCGCGCGGGTCGGTGACACCTGCATCGCCGTCAACGTCGCCTCGGCCGAGCCGGTCGACGTGGCCGCCGCCGTGGCGAGCAAGCACGGCGCCACCCTGGCGGGCGTCGGCCAGGCCAGCGGCACCGCGGTCACCCCGGACGTCTGGGTGCCCGACTCCTCCACCTGGCTGGTCCGGCTCAAGGCGGGCGGGGCCAGCGCCTTCGCCCCGGGCAACGGCGCCTCGATCGCGCGTAGCCCGGTCGTGGTCGCGCTGCCCGAGCCGGTGGCCACGCGGATCGGCTGGCCGGACAAGGACTTCCGCTGGTCCGACCTGCTCAAGCAGGTGACGGCCAGCAAGCCGCTGCGGGCCGGGATCGTCGAGCCGACGCAGGACGCGGCCGGCCTGTCCGGCCTGCTGTCGCTGACCGCAGCCGCCAGCTCCACCGGTGAGGCCGGTTCCCCGCAGGCCCAGGAGGCCATGGTCGGGGCGCTGCGGGCGCTGGCCACCAACCGTTCCTCGCTGCGGCAGGACCTCCTCGCGCGGTTCCCGCGCTCGTCCGACCCCACGGCCATCGCCAACGGGCTGGGCGCGGCGGCGCTGTCCGAGGAGGACGTGATCGCCTACAACAACACCAAGCCGCCGATCAAGCTGGCGGCGCTCTACCTCGACCCGCCGCCGATCTCGCTGGACTACCCGTTCGCCGTGCTGCCCGGGATCGAGCCGAGCAAGGCCTCGGCGGCGCGGGTGCTCTACGAGGCGCTGCGCTCCGGCGACTTCAAGGACCGGCTCGCCGCGCAGTCGCTGCGCGCGCCGGACGGCAACTGGGGCCGCGGTTTCCAGGCGCCGACGGGCGCGCCGAGCCCGGCCAACGGCGGTGAGAAGCAGGTCCCGCCGTCCGGCCAGGGCGGCGCGGCCGAGCTGGACCCGGTCGCCATCTCGACGGCCACCACCACCTGGTCGGTGGCCACCCAGTCCGGCCGGATGCTCTGCGTCATCGACGTCTCCGGCTCGATGAAGGAGCCGGTGGCCACGGCGAACGGCGCCAGCCGGGAGCAGGTCACGGTGGCGGCCGCGAGCCAGGGCCTGGGGCTGTTCGACGACTCCTGGTCGATCGGACTGTGGACGTTCTCCACCAACCTGCAGGGCACGCAGGACTGGAACGAGCTGGTCGGGATCGGCCCGCTGTCGGGCAACCGGGGCTCGCTGCAGCGCGGTCTGGCCTCGATCCGGCCGTCGAAGGGCAACACCGGCCTGTACGACACGATGCTCGCGGCCTACCAGAAGGTCCAGCAGGACTGGGAGCCCGGCAAGGTCAACTCGATCGTGCTCTTCACCGACGGTCAGAACGACGACGACAACGGCATCTCGCAGAAGGCGCTGCTCGACAAGCTCAAGAAGCTGCGGGACGACGAGCAGCCGGTCCAGGTGATCATCATCGGCATCGGCACCGAGGTGAACCGCAAGGAGCTGAAGTCGATCACGGACGTCACCGGCGGCGGCGCGTTCGTGACCACCGACCCGAGCAAGATCGGCGAGATCTTCCTGCAGGCGATCGCGCTGCGGCCGCCCGCCCCGCGCTGACCCGACAATCAGCGATAGCCTTCCGCCGTACCGGATTTCCGGTACGGCGGAAGGCTTCCCGGGTCAAGCACGGGAAAGTGAACTGACGGTAATGCGTCCGAATCAATCGGTAACCATAATTGTCTTGGCATGATGACCGGGTGCCCCGACCGCAGGCTCCCTCCGGAGCCGGGCGGGGGCGGGGCGGTCCTGAGCAGAGTGGGGAGGGCCCGTGACCTCGGCGACGCTGTTGACCCCCGCCAGGACGTCGCGACCCGGTGGCGACCGCCCCGGTGCGACGACGCGAGCCGCGGAGCGGGCCTACATCCGGGTCCTGGTGGTGCTCGACACCGCCGTGCTCGCCGTGGCGATCCTGGTGGGTTACCTGGCCCGGTTCGGTGACGAACAACCGACCGGATCCGAGATCCCCTACGTGGTGGTCGCCCCGGCGCTCCTGCTCGTCTGGCTGGTCTCGCTCAAGGCCATGCGCTGCTACGACGACCAGGTGCTCGGCTACGGCGCGGACGAGTACCGACGGGTCAGTGCGGCGAGCCTGCGGCTCGCCGGCGGCATCGCCATCGCCGGCTACATCGCCGACGTCGGCGTCTCCCGCGGCTTCCTGGCCATCTCCTTCGCGGTCGGCACGCTCGGGCTGGAGGCGGCCCGGTTCGCGGCCCGCAAGCGGCTGCACAAGGCCCGCTACCGGGGCGGCGGCTGGTCCCGCAAGGTGCTCGTGGTCGGCGACACCGCGCACGTGCTGGAGCTGGTGCACACGCTGCGCCGGGAACCGTACGCCGGCTACCAGGTGGTCGGCGCGTGCATCCCGGACGCGCTGCTCGCCCCGGTGCCGCAACGGCTGGGCGACGTGCCGGTGGTCGGGTCGTTCCGGGGCATTCCGGAGGCGGCCACCGCGATCGGCGCGGACACGGTCGCGGTCACCGCGTCGGGCGAGCTGACCGCGACCCGGCTGCGCCGCCTCGGCTGGCAGCTGGAGGGCACCGGCGTCGACCTGGTGGTGGCCCCGGCGCTGACCGACGTGGCCGGCCCCCGCATCCACACCCGCCCGGTCGCCGGCCTCCCGCTGATCCACGTCGAGGCGCCCGAGTTCCGCGGCGCCCGCAAGCTGGTCAAGGGCTTCGTCGACCGGTCGATCTCGCTGATCGCCCTGCTCCTGCTCTCGCCGCTGCTGGCGGTGATCGCGCTGGCCATCAAGCTCGACAGCCGGGGCCCGGTGCTGTTCCGGCAGACCCGGGTCGGCCAGGGCGGCGAGGAGTTCGGCGTCTTCAAGTTCCGCACCATGGTGGTCAACGCCGACGCCCTGCTCGCCGAGCTGGCCGCGCGCAACGAGACCGACGGCCTGATGTTCAAGATGCGCGACGACCCCCGGGTCACCCGGGTGGGCCGGCTGCTGCGCAAGTGGTCGCTGGACGAGCTGCCCCAGCTCGCCAACGTGCTGCTCGGCCAGATGAGCCTCGTCGGCCCGCGTCCGCCGCTGCCCTCCGAGGTGGCCCGCTACGACGGCGACGTGGCCCGTCGGCTGCTGGTCAAGCCCGGCATGACCGGGCTCTGGCAGGTCAGCGGCCGATCCGACCTCAGCTGGGAGGACGGCATCCGGCTCGACCTCTACTACGTGGAGAACTGGTCGCTCGCGGCCGACCTGACCATCCTCTGGAAGACGTTCGGCGCGGTGCTCAACAGCCGCGGCGCCTACTGACGCGGGCCGGTCAGGGCTGCGGGCCCAGCCAGTCCAGGCAGACCACCACCGCGTCGTCGACCAGGTCGCCGGCCACGAACGCGCGCAGGTCGCCGATCAGCGACCGGACCGCGTCCAGCGACTCCATCGGGCCGGTGCGGCGCAGGAACCGGTCCAGCGCCGCCTCGCCGTACCGGACCCGCTCGGCGGTCGCGTCGATCACGCCGTCGCTGACCACGAAGAGCCGGTCGCCCCGCTCCAGCTGGAACCGCTGCTCCCGGTAGTCGGTCCCCTCGAACATGCCGAGCGGGAACTGCTTGTCCAGCACCTGCTCGGCCACCACGCCGGCGCGTAGCCGGATCAGGCGCGGCGAACCGGCGTCGACCGCGGTCAGCGCGCCGGTGGCCAGGTCCAGCTCCAGCAGGAGCACGGAGAGGTGCTGGGCGCCCCGATGCTGCGCGAAGATCGCCTGGTCGGCCAGGGCGGCCTGGTCGGCGAGCGAGATGCCGGCCCGGCGGGCGTTGCGCAGCGCGTACGTGGCCAGCGAGGTGAGCAGCGCCGCGGCCACGCCCTCGCCGAACCCGTTGAGCACCGCGAGCCACAGCCGGTGGCCGTCGTCGGACCAGTCGAAGCTGTCCCCGCGCACCGCGTACGCCGGCTCCAGTTGACCGGCGAGGCTGAACGAGGGCCGGATCCGGCTGCGCCCGGGCAGCAGCTCCCACTGCATCTCGGCGGCCAGGGTGAGCCGCCGGCTGCGGCGGGCGCCCAGGTAGATGTCGGTCGTCGACGTGACGGCGGCCAGCTCGTGCCCGAGCACCGTGGCGACGGTGTCCAGCTCCCGGAGGGCGTCGGGGTCGTCGGGCGCCGGGGAGACCCGCAGCACGCCCCGGCGCTCACCTCGCATCCCCACCGGGAACCAACCCGTCCCGTCGACGACCACCGGCTCCTGGTGGTCGAAGGCCCGCCAGGCCGGGTGGCCGGGGCCGGCGATCGGCTCCCCGCCGCCCAGCGGCAGCAGCTCGGCGAGCCGGTAGTCGACCTGGTAGAGCTCGGTGCGGGTGATCCCGTACCCACGGGCCAGCTCGGCGGCGAGCCGGTCCACGATGAGATCTGTCGGCGCATCCGTCACGGTCTGGCGCGCGCGAACCTCCGCTCCGCTCATCTTTGCTCCTTTGCACAGGTCGTCGGGCTGGTCCGGGGGGTAGTCTCGGGCCCACCATGACCGAAGAGCGCGGTCCACGGGGACCTGAAGCGAGTATGTCCGCAGTCCTGGACGAGGCGGCGGGCACCCTGCTCGCCGTCTGGGAGGCGGCTCGGGAGCGCACCACCAGCCGGCTCTCCGGAGCCCAACTACGTGCGGTCATGGTCGTCGAGCAGTATGACGGGATCAACCTCCGTCGGCTCGCCACTCTGACCGACATGCTGCTCTCCTCCGCCAGCCGACTCTGTGACCGGCTGGTGGCGGCCGGGATGCTGGAACGCGAGCCGGGCCGCTACGACCGCCGGGAGATCTCGCTGCACCTCACCCCGGCGGCCCGACGCCTCCTCGCCGAGCTGCGCACCGACCGGCGGCACCGGCTGGAGCGGATCCTGGCCGGGATGAGCGCGGACGGCCGGGCGGCCCTGCTGCGCGGCATGCGCGAGTTCGACGAGGTCGGACGGCGCGGTGAGGCCACCGTGGCCGAGGGCTGGCCGGTCCTGCAACCCTCCGGGGAACGCATCGGGGACCCGATGGCCGGGCCGACGCCGCCGGCCGCGGCCGCCGAG